>CAYGRM010000059.1:0-3210 GCA_964352225.1 uncultured Saprospiraceae bacterium
ACATTATTCCAACCATTTTTTGCTGGCAAAAAAAAACATCATAAAGTCATAAAAAGTCGGCGTCTAAAAAAAAATCGATAAGTGGTTATTTTCGTACTTAACTGAAATTTTAATTCCTCGTCAACTTGTTGCGAGGTAGTTTAATTTTTCAAGTTGTCGCTTCTGTTATAACAATGTATTTACAAAAAATAAAATCAACTAATTTCAGCTTCTCTCTCCGCCAGCCAATCAAGAATTACTTTACGAACTTCATTATTTTCATAGCTCCAATTTGCAGTATCCAAATGAGTCCCACCTTCAATGAAGTGTAACTTAGCCAAGGTTGGATTAATTGATTTTAATTTTTCTAAAAAGGTAATGGTGTTTCGATAGGGGACTAGTCCATCTTTATTTCCATGGATCAAAAGAATTGGGCGAGATTCGGATTTACTTAAATAGTTGATTGGATTCGCTTTTTTAAATTTTTTTCCATTTTTATTACCTGCATATAAATACAATAGGATAGACCATTTCATTTGACCTATATCAACGGGTGATCCACTCAAAAATATACCCCTGATTTGATTGGGAGAAATATTTATTTTTTTTAATTCATCATCATCATATGCTAAAAGAGCAGCCAGATTAGCTCCAGCCGACATGCCTCCAATGATAAAATTATTAACTTCTAAATTTTCTTCTTTTAAAAATTGAGTTAATTTTTTCAGACACATGGTGATGTCCTCACGCATTTCGATATAAGAATTAAACGGGGCTTTTCGATAGTTACTAAAAACAGAAACATACCCATGATCAGCAAATAGTTGCCCTGCAGCTCGCAGCATTTCGGGAGTTCCTGCAACCCATCCGCCACCATGAAAATATAGGATGGCATGTTTTTTTAGAAGGGTATTTTTTTTTGGTCGATGAAAAAGGAAGTATTGTTGGCGGTGCTTTCCAAATTTTATTTTTTGAGTAATTAGGTTTTTTTTGGGAACCCTAAAGTTTTTAAACCAAAATATTGGGAGATGTAATATTTCATGAAGATTGTTTCCTTTTGGGGTCAAAAAAAGGAGAAGGAAATAACCAACAATAATAAAGAGGAGAATTGCCATTTTTTGCTGTAAAAATTATTTAAAGAATGTACATAGAACAATAAACGTTTATACGTGTTACATCAGAAATACGCCGAAGTTCAAATTTTTTAAATTTTCAAAACTGGATATTTATGAAACGGTTGACATTTTTTAGAGGTTTTTTAATTGCTGTTTGTTGTTCTGGTTTATTATGGAGTTTAGTTCTTTTAGCAATTTTAAGAGTTAGTGTTTTATAAAAAGTAAACAGGTTTTTTATCCAAATTAATCTATTCGACTTTGTTCTTTTTTGATCAAAGGTTGATTGTTTATTTCTACTTGAAAAATATCTTTTCGCGAATAATGACCAATTCCATCAAAGTCTAATTTGTTGGCAATCAAATCATCCAAATCTAATTCCGCCGTAAGCATTCCTGATTCATCAAATAATGGTCCTGCAATTATTTCTCCCTGAGGTCCAACGATGATACTTCCTCCTCTACAAATTTCTTCTTTTTCATTTTCAACTAAAGTATGATATTTATCAGGGTACATTGATTTTTGGAAAAATTGGTTACAACCTAAAACAAAGCATTTTCCTTCCATGGCAATATGTCTCATCATAGAAGTCCAGCTATCTCTTGAGTCCGCAGTCGGTGCGATATAAATTTCAACTCCTTGTTGGTACATTGAGAATCGAGCAAGCGGCATCAAATTTTCCCAACAAATTAAACCTCCTAGTTTTCCTATCGGAGTATCAAAACTAACTAAAGAAGAACCGTCTGCTTCTGCCCAAATAACTCGTTCTTGCCCAGTTGGTTTTATTTTTCGATGTACTCCTAACAATCCATTTACGGGAGAAATATAAATCATCGAACAATACAAACTCCCTGTATTTTTTACTTGCTCGGTAATTCCAATCACTAAATAAATCTGATTTTCATTTGCGATGGATTCAAGTTGAGTCAAGTCATCACTTTCTAAATCAATACTATTTTTGAAATACTCAAGATATAAAGCTCGACCTTCCGCCGATCGACTTCCCACCTTTGTTCCAAAGTCAAAACCTCTCGGATATCCAGGAATGAATGATTCAGGGAAAACGGCTAATTGACAATTTTGATCAGCACTCTTTTTTGCCCACGCACTTACTTTTTGAATGGTTTTTTGTTTGTCAAAAAAAACGGGAGCATCTTGGATGACTGCAACTTTTACTTTCATAAATTGAAATTTCCTTTTTTTAAAATAAGAAAATTAATAAGTGTATGCAAATTATAAAACTTGATCTCCTTTCAATTAGACCATTAAAATAACTTGAATAATTGTTTCCACTTTTTAAAATAAGCGGATTATTTTTCCTTATTACTTTCTTCAGCCATTAATCTTATTTTTTCCAAAATATCTTCAATCGGGTAATTTTCCTCCGACATCACATGAGAGGTTTTATCGAATTGTTCCAAAATTAAAAGTCGATCATAATTCATTAAAGAATCGGGTGGAGGAGTGGAGATGGTCATTGGTTTGTCGATGTAGATATAAGCATTTTGAATGTCTTCGTAGGCTACTTTTCCTCTAGGAGTTTCAATGGAGTCTTTATATAATTTTATAGTCTTAAATTTGAGGCTATTCCAAAAGTTTAACACCGCAGTTGATGTAGTCAAAAGTAGAGCTATTCCTAAAAGAATGGAATACAATCCTCGACGTTTGGCTTCATCATAACTCATTTCTCTTTTATTTAAAAAAATTATAATACCTAAAATCACTAGCGAAAGTATAGTGAAAATGACAGTTATTACATTTGCCTTAAAGGTGATTGGTTCAAAAATATAAATAGGTGTGTCCATCGTTGAGGTTTAAATTTTTCATAAATTATGTCCGCACAAATGTAAATAAACAACTTTGATTCTTTGTTTTCGTATCAATATTTTAATAGTTATAAAAAACTGCTATTTTGTCGAAATATAAGTTCAATTATAGGTTGATCATATTTTTTATAAGTAAAAAATGATTAAACTATAAACCATAAAATTTGAATATGGGAAGTAAATCATCCATTAATTATTGGTTGTTTCAAAATAATCCGAAGAAATTTAAACTTCGGGAAGCCCTTCAGCAAGAAGCTCTTAAGACTTTTGTCGTTAAGACTCATCAAGGGAAA
>CAYGRM010000059.1:3220-12149 GCA_964352225.1 uncultured Saprospiraceae bacterium
TGCAGCGCATAAAAACAAAATAAATATAGGAGATAAAGTAATCATTTGGCAAACTGGGGAAGAGGCTGGTTGTTATGCTTTGGCAACGGTGGCCTCAAATGTTGAAAATGAACCAGCAGAACAGCAGGAAGTTCCTTTTTTTAAAGAGGCACCCAAAGAAACTAAGCGAGTACATTTAGATATTGATTATAATCTGTGGAGTAAGCCAATTACCAAGGATTTTATTCCTTTGAGCAAATCGTTTGATCGATTTTATGGAGGACTTTCAGGGACGAACTATAAAGCAACCGAAGAACAATTTGAGGAAATAATTAATCTGGTAGAGCAACAAGATATTCTTGCAGAACCTTCCATTGCTTATGATCCACAGACTTCTTTGAATCATCCCCTTAACCTGATTTTGTACGGTGCTCCTGGTACTGGTAAGACTTATCATGCGATTAATTATGCGCTTTCGATCATCGAGAACCGAACCTTGGAAGAATTGGAAATGGAACCGAGAGGAGCATTGCGACATCGATTTAATGAATACTTAGAAGAAGGTTGGATTCAGTATGTCACTTTCCATCCATCGTTTGCATACGAAGATTTTGTAGAAGGAATAAAACCTCAAACCACTCAGCAAGGTAATGTAGTTTATGAAGTCGAGGATGGAGTTTTTAAATATATTTCATTGACCGCCAAACGGCATTTGGTGGAAGTACTATTGACTTTGATTCCGGTGCAAGAAGTCAAAATTGATTATGAAGCATTGTACAGTTCATTCCTTTTGTATTTGGAAAGTGATGATTTTAATTCCTTTGAATCTCGAACTGGTAAAAGGATGCTCCTACAGAAAATTGCTCGGACTGGCAACCTGACTGTCCGTCCTGAAAATTCATTTTTGGCTTACACAATTTTCAAAAGTAAATTAAAAAAACTCTACAAATCCTTCCAATCGGTAGACGATATAAAACACACTCAAAACGATATCAATCTTTTACTAGGAGGCGTAAATACTCGAGCTTACTGGTCTGTTTTTAATGAGTTGAAAAAATTTGAACCGAGTTTTGTTCAGGCGTTGATGGAAGAAGATCAAGGAGATATTCAGTTGCCAGAAGAAGGTATTGATGCTTTTGAATTGAATAACCTATCTGAAGTAGCCAAAAATAGAGCAGGGAAATTTGTCTTAATTATAGATGAGATTAATCGAGGAAATATTGCTGGAATTTTTGGTGATATGATTACCTTAATTGAAGAAGATAAGAGAGAAAGTAATTCGGAAGCTTTAAAAATTATTTTGCCTTACTCCAAATCTTATTTTTGCGTTCCACCTAATTTGCACCTCATCGGAACTATGAATACTGCTGATCGAAGTGTAGAATCTTTAGATGCGGCTCTTCGTCGCAGGTTTACTTTTGTCGAACAAAAACCTACTCCGGGAGTACTGACACAGCCACCTATTTCAGGAGTGGATTTGAAAAGAATGTTGGATAAAATTAACCAAAGAATCTCTATTCTTTTAGATGAAGATCATGTGATTGGACATGCTTATTTTTTGGAAGTAAATAGTTTTGCAGAGTTGAAGAGTGTTTTTGCCAATAAGATTTTACCGTTGTTGCAGGAGTATTTTTATGGTGACTTTGGGAAAATTGGATTAGTGTTAGGGAAAGAGTTTTTGATAGAACGAAAGTTCTCTTCTGATGATTTTGCCAATTTCGATTATGAATATATGCATGAATTGACCGACAAAAAAGTGTACCAAATTCAAAATGTCGAAGAATTGGAAGCTTCAGCATTTATTCGAATTTATGAAAAAGATTTTACATAACGTAGCAGGACTCTCCCGAGTCCTGTCTCTTAATAACATTACTTATTTCAGGACTTCCCCGAGTCCTGTCTCTTAATAATATTACTTATTTCAGGACTCAGGAGAGTCCTGCTACGGAAATTAAAAGCCTAATTTGATTCTTTGCACGATTGAAATTATGTTCCGTGTACACCGTGTTATAATATTTGTCTCCATCCAAATAATCTGTCAAGAATCGAATAGCTTGCTCGTAAATTATCACCTTTGCTCCAAGTAGTAAATTATCCTTTTCAACTTCAGTTAACCAGCTTTCCGTTGATTCCAAGAATCCTTTTTTCAACATCTCAAAGTAGGGTAGGGATATTTTAATATTTTCAAAATCAATAGATTCCTCATCTTCTTCACAAGTCATCGTTCTGACTAAATCTCCAAAGTCATGTAAAATATAACCTGGCATAATGGTGTCCCAATCAATCACCGCTTTTACTTTTTTACTTTTATCGAAAAGTAAATTGCTAATTTTTGGATCTGCGTGAACTACTCTAATAGAGCATTGTAGTTTCTCAAAATCTATGATTAAAAATTGCCATTTTCTAATTTGCTCAATTTCATTTTTCGCAAATTGTACTCGATGAAACTCATCTTTTTGAATGGCTTTTTCTAAATTTTCTAGCCTCAATCTGGTGTGGTGGAAATTAGGAATGGAGGGCTTAATTTTTTCAATGGGTAAATCTTTTAAGTAAGTCAAAAACTCTCCAAAGCTTTTCCCCGTTTGATATACTTTTTCTTTAGACCCTGCTTTTGTAAACTCTTGTACCTCTTTTATGAAATCAAATAATCGCCAGAATTCCCCTTCGGAAGTTTGTAACAATACATTTCCATTTAGGGTTTTTCTGATGTTTAAAATTGATTTTGGATAATTTTTCTTTTTTAAATGTGCTGAAACTAACTCAATGTTTTTCATCAAATCCCAAGGGTTTTTAAAAACATTTGAATTGATTTTTTGCAAAATAAAATCACCCTCTGCATGCTGCAAAAAAAAGGTTCGGTGAATTAACCCCGAACCAAATGGAATGATTTTGTAATCATTTATATTTTGAAAAAATGATTGTAGAATTAAATCTAAATGGCTGCTGCGTTCCATAATGCTTTCGGATATTTTCCATCATTATGAAGATTTTTCATAGCAGCAACTACATCATTTTTATCTTCTTTATACGTTACTCCGTACCATTTTTCAGTAGAAGTCAAAACCTTAAGTTTGATCGCTTTTTTTTCTAGTAAGTCATTGACTACCAAGGGAATATAAAATTCAGCTTTTGGATTATCAGGGTTGTTCTTCACGAAATCTACAAACATTTGACGACTGTGTTCAAAGACATTTTGATGGAAACCCCAAAGGTTCATGGATACAATAGTATCATCTTCTAGGAAGATTTTTTTCCCACCTTCTTCATAGCAAATTACATTTCCAATTCTTCGAATACTTGTTCTTTCAGTTACGGTTGTCAAGTAATCATTTTCATCAGCTGAACAAACTCCTCGTGAAACAGACCCATTTTCAGAGATCGTATTTTTCAATTGAAAACCAACCATGGAGTAGTTCTTCTCATCACAATCATTGATTAAAAAATCAGCTACTTTTTGCAATGCTTCAATACCATAATAATCATCTGCGTTCACTACTGCAAATGGTTCATCAATTAAGTCTTGAGCGACTAAAACAGCATGTCCAGTTCCCCAAGGTTTAACTCTTTCAGGCATTTCATCGATACCTTCAATTTTGGTATTGACTTCTTGAAAAGCAAATTTGATGTCGATTTTTCCTTGAAATTTATTTGAAACCTTTTCTTTAAACGCTTCTTCAATATTCTCCCGAATCACAAAAACAACTTTTCCAAAACCAGCACGAATGGCATCGTAAACTGAATAATCGATTATTGTTTCTCCATTAGGACCAACTTCGTCCAACTGTTTTAATCCTCCATATCTACTACCCATTCCGGCAGCTAAAACTAAAAGTGTAGGTTTCATAAATATTTAAATTAGATTTTTAAGATTTTTAAAAAGTATACAAATGTATGATTTTTTTTTTGAATGGTTGATTTAAAAAATCATCATTTGTCAATAGGTTTAACGAAACGTTTTCAATTTCAGTTACTTTATTTTGTCTGAATTTTTAGATAGAAAATCCGAAGCGTTAGATCTACGCACTACTGAAGTATATGATTATGTACATCCCCCAAAAGCTAAATTTAAAGTATTGATTTTCACCACAGGAAACTCAGATTTTTACTAATTATTTTCCACTAATTTCATAAAAAATAATCTGCGATAAGATTAAATAATCTGTGGTGAAAATAAAAAGTTAGCTTTTGTAAGACTACTATAAAATTTTATTGGAAATGTCAGATCCTTCAAAAAATCCAAAGTATGATTAGATTGGATTTTTGCTCATAATACCTATCTTAGTGAGATATTTACGAGTATATTTTTTCTATAAAACAAAAACGAAAAACAATCAATTATGAAAAAACTGTTTTGGCTTTCCTTATTATTTTCCTTCCTATTTATTTTTAGTTGTCAAGAAGATGTCGAACCTGATTTTGAGGCAGATCGACCATTTCAACCATGGGTTTTTCGATCGGTTTTAGATTTGCAACCTCGAATGTTGACTTTGGCCTTGGATGAAAAAATGTGGGCTGCTTATCATGCTGACAACGGAGCATTGTATAAAGTTTGGAAAGGAAATGTAGAATTAACGGGAGCCGTGTATGATACTTATCATGGTCCACAGCCGGTAAGTCTTGGAGATGCTTACCTAGTTAATGAAAATAAAACACCTTGGGAAGTCAACTTAAATGGAAAAACTGAAGCACCTAAAACACTATATAAAGGTCATAGAAAAACGAAAGGGCAAGTTGAAATTTTGTATGATTTAGTTTTAGGAAGTGGAAGCATAATTAACGTGGCAGAAAGACCAGAATATTTTGAATCTAAAACAGGGCAACCAGGTTTTGAGCGAGTTTTTACTTTTTCTAATGTACCAGCAGGTGCAAAAATCTCTATGCAAACGAATATGAGTTCAATCGTTTCAAAGGATAAAGTAGAGACTGATGGGAAAATAAATTTCACTAAAGAAGAATCTCGGAAAAATGGAACAGTTACGACTTTAGATTTGGAAGGAACATTGGAAATGAATACTTCTGGAAAAACTCGTTTGGCTTGTATTTTTGTAAAAAAACCAACCATTGAAAACCCGAATAAAAAATCAGGTGAGGAGGATGTAGCTGAAGTTGAAACAACTTTGGGTGAAAGATTAATTAATAAAAGTGATTGTAAAGCTTGTCATAATCCAACCAAAAAAACCATTGGCCCATCTTACGTAGAGATCGCAAAAAGGTATCCAAATACTCCTGAGAATGTAGCAACTTTAATTGGGAAAATTCAAAATGGAGGTTCGGGTAATTGGGGCCCAGTACTCATGAGTGCTCACCCGAATTTATCAAATTCTGATGCCGAACAAATGGTGGATTATATATTGGGATTAGCAGAAAGTGAATCAACAGGCGGTAATAATGCTGCATCTGGGAATTCAGAAGATTATCTTGAAGCAGTAAGTGTAGAAGGTAAAACATTGTTACCTGGCTTGATTATTCAAGTGCAACAATATGAAAAAGATCTGCTAAAATTGGCAGATTTGAATTTGAAAAAGAAACCACTATATGCAGGAGTGAGTCCTCAGGTTACTTTTTTAGATGCTGATTTTAAAAGTTTAGAAAAAAACTTTGCGCTCATCGGAGATGGATATTTAAATATTCCAGAGGATGATATTTATACTTTTAGATTGATAAGTGATGATGGTTCGCAACTATTAATTGATGGAAAACAAATAGTTGATAATGATGGTCTGCATGGAGCTGATTTGGTAGATGGAAGTATTGGTTTGAAAAAAGGAGAACATGAATTGCACCTGGAGTATTTCCAAGGATATGGAGGGAAGAGTATGATTTTGCAATGGAAATCATCCAAGGAAGATGGATTTAAAAATATGGATATCGGTTCCATGATGCATTCCAAAGCGCTACAGAATAAATTCAAAGATTATAAACTTCCAATGGTGAGTGGCTTGAGAATTCCAGGAGATGGATTTGCCTTGACTGACGTTCACCCAAGTTACGATTTGAGTCAAGCACGGCCAGATGATTTTTTACCGAAAGTTGGAGGAATGGATTTTTTACCTGATGGGAAATTAGTAGTTAGTACTTGGGACGCAGATGGAGCTATTTATACCATTGAAAATGCTCAAGGAGGCGATCCTTCCAAAATGAAAACTACTAAAATAGCTGACGGAATTGCGGAACCTCTAGGATTGAAAGTCGTCGATGGCGATATTTATGTTTTACAAAAACAAGAGTTAACTAGACTAAAAGACCTTGATAACGATGGCATCATGGATGAATATCAAACAGTATCTAATGATTGGTTAGTGTCTGCCAATTTTCATGAATTTGCATTTGGTTTAGTTTATAAAGATGGGTATTTCTATGCGACCTTAGCAACTGGAATTATGCCGGGGGGAGCTAGTAAAGATCCTCAAGTTCCTGATCGTGGAAAAGTAATAAAGATTTCAAAAGATAAAGGAACAGTTGAGTTTTTAGCGCATGGATTACGTACTCCAAATGGAATTGGTGAAGGAGCTGATGGAGAAATTTTCGTTGCGGATAACCAAGGTGATTGGTTACCAGCCAGTAAAATAGTTCATGTGCAAAAAGATGCTTGGTATGGATCGAGGTCAGTTGATTTTGCAGGAACAGCGAACTTAAAAGAAAATAAACCTGTGGTTTGGTTGCCACAAGATGAAATTGGAAACTCTCCAAGTACACCTTTGGCTTTGAATGATGGAATATATAAAGGTCAGATGATCCACGGGGAAGTAACGCATGGCGGAGTGAAAAGAGTTTTTGTAGAAAAAGTAAATGGAGAATATCAAGGATGTGTTTTTCGATTTATCCAAGGTCTAGAAGGTGGAGTGAATCGAATGGTTTGGGGACCTGATGGGGCGCTTTATGTTGGATGTATCGGTAATCCTGGGAACTGGGCACAGACCAACAAATTATGGTATGGAGTACAACGGTTAAAATATAACAATACTCCTACATTCGAAATGTTGGCAGTACGAGCTAAATCAAATGGAGTTGAAATAGAATTTACGGAACCACTTTCGGTAGCTGATGGATGGGATAAAAATGATTACCGAGTTGATCAATGGATGTATTTGCCAACGAAAGATTATGGTGGACCTAAATTGAATGAAGAGAATTTGAAAATCGTTTCAGCTAATGTTTCTGATGATCGAAAAAAAGTATTTTTGGAATTGGATGGAATGAAAGAAGATCGAGTGGTGCATGTACAGTTGAAGAATCATTTTATAAGTGAAAAGAATAATGAATTATGGTCGACGGAAGGATGGTATACCATGAATTCAATTCCAGAAAATCAGCCTGGTTTCTCTACTGAAAATACTTATAGCCAATTGGTCGATAATCAATTAGCTGATCATGAAAAAACAGCCGGTTGGGAATTATTATTTAATGGGAAAGATTTGAGTAGTTTTAGAAATTTCAAAAAAGAAACAATTGGTTCTAGTTGGGTCATTGATCAAAATGCTATTCACTTAAACTCTGTTCCAAGATCTGATGGTTCGTGGCAAGTTAAAGATGGGGGAGACATCATTACAAAAAGTGAATATGAGAATTTCGAATTGAAATTAGAATGGAAAATTGGAGCTTGTGGAAATAGTGGAATCATGTGGAATGTAGTCGAGGATGAGAAATATGATTACGTTTGGCTAACTGGTCCAGAGATGCAAGTGTTAGATAATACGTGCCATCCTGACACTAAGTATCCAACTCATCGAGCAGGCGATTTATACGATATGATTGAATGTAAATACGTTGTTGTAAAACCGGCAGGTGAATGGAATCAAGTTCGATTAATTTCTAATAATGGAAAAATGGAACATTGGTTAAATGGTCATAAAGTAGTTGAATATGAAATGCATACTGACGAGTGGAAAGAGATGGTTGCAAAAAGTAAATTTAAAGATATGGAGGATTTTGGCTTGGCTAAAAAAGGGCATATTTCATTGCAAGATCATGGAGATAAAGTATGGTTTAAGAATATTAAAATTCGGAAATTATAGAAAATAATTTTAGTTATAAAAAATAAACGCTTCCAGAATATAATGTTTTGGGAGCGTTTTTATTTAAAAACAAAATATTTTTGCAGCAAAAAATTGAAGGTAAAAGCAATTAATATTGCAACGATCACTTTAGAAAAGATATAGTTTAAAGAAGTAAATTCGGTTAATAAATAAACTCCCAAAGTATTTAAGATCATACTTCCTGTTGCTACTAAAAAATAGCGAAATGCCTGATGCGAAATTTTTCTTTCTTTCGATAAAAAGACCCAATTTCTTCCTAAGAAAAAATTAGTAATTGCTCCACAGATTGCTCCAATTGCATTTGAAATAACATACCACACTCCGATTAATTCGGTCAAAAAAATCATAACTCCAAAGTCAACCGCTGTTCCAATAAATGCGGCGACTTGGGCTGAAAGAAATTCTTTAGTACCTGATTTTTTTTTTAAATCAGATTCTTCAGTTGGAGCATCAAGTGGTTCGTTCTTATTTTTCATTTCCAAAAATAAACAATGATTTGCAAAACAATATTTGCATATATTCCGGCTCCCACGTCATCAAGCATTACTCCCCAGCCTCCTTTTATGTTTTCTAAACGCCTGATTCCCAATGGTTTAGCGATATCGAAAAAGCGAAAAAGAATAAAGCCAAGAATGAGCCAATGAGTTTCAACAGGAATCCAAAGGACAGCGATCCACACTCCAATTAATTCATCTACCACAACTTTTGATGGATCTTTTCCCCATTCCGATTCTAATTCATTGGTACTCCAAACTCCCAGTAAGGTGAAAATTATTGTCGCTAGGAGTAAACCCCAAGTGAAATATTCGAGTTCAGGTTGTTGCCATTTGATCAAAAATAAAATTAGGATTCCAACTAAAGCACCCATCGTCCCGGGAGCAAAAGGGGAGTAGCCGGCTCCTAAAACAGTAGCG
>CAYGRM010000059.1:12159-22944 GCA_964352225.1 uncultured Saprospiraceae bacterium
GCGTTTAATTTATGTAATGATTTCATTTTTTATGTACTTCGAAGCTCCTGCTTCGAATCTTATTTTAAATTTCCAAAGCTCCCGCTAGGAAAAGAATTAACGATTTTTTAAAATTCGAGTTTCAATTTGCTTGCGAAGCGGGAGCTCCGAAGTACCTTTTTTTTCAATACAAAAACTTGCCGCAGCATTGGCGAAATTTGCCGCCTGAGAAATGTTTTTTGTTTCAAAATATCTAATCAGAAAAGCGGTTGCAAAAATATCACCTGCACCAGTTGGATCGATCATGCGTGAAGGAAAACTTGGAAACGTGTGTTTATTGTTATTGAAAAAAACCTCTGCGCCCTTTTCTCCTTTCGTTACCACTAAAATATTAAATAGATCTGCCAATTTCGGAATTAAATCGAATTGGAAACCTGCCTGACCGGCAGGCAGGGTCAAATCTTCTTCACTCAAAATTACCACATCTGCTTTTTGGAAAATAGACCAATTCTCTAATGTTTGATGAAATACTTTTCCTTCCGAATCCCATCTTCGCATCCATCCTTGGGGACAAACAGCCATCATTGAATTTTCAAATAGATCAAAAAAACCAAAATCAATTTCATTAGCTATTGGTCCCAATAAAACCATTTTGGGATTTTTAAAATCTTCGGGAATATGATTTGTAAATATATTGTTAGATTTATCTAATAGAAATTGTTGACGACTCTGGCCGTCATATACATTTTTAAAGCAGGTAGTTTTTTCGGAAGGAATATTATGGAGAGAAATATTTTGGAAGCGATTTTGAAATTCAAAATCACTTCCAAAACTTGTAAGAATTGCAGTTTGCAAGTTCATTTTTCTAGCAAAAAAAGAGGCGTACGAGGTTGTTCCTCCTAGGACATTTCCCGAAGGAGTCCAATCATGACAAACATGACCAATTGCTAAAAAATCAATAGATGACATTTACTTTTCGTCTTGGTAATAATCCAAACCGAGGTGAGTAATCAAATCCTCACCAGCCATATGACGCAAAGTATTATGTAATTTTTCTTTTTGTTTAAAAAGATCATGCTGTGGATAAAGTCCTTTTCCAACTTGAGGAGATTTCAAATAGAAAGATAACCATTCTTGAATTCCACTCATTCCAGCTCGCTGTGCTAAATCCATAAATAGAGCTAAATCTAAAACAATGGGAGCAGCTAAAATCGAATCTCGACAGAGGAAATCAATTTTGATTTGCATTGGGTAGCCTAACCAACCAGTAATGTCAATATTATCCCATCCTTCTTTGTTATCACCATGCGGTGGGTAATAATTGATTCTCACTTTATGATATAAATCTTTATATAAAATAGGATTCTTTTCAGGTTCAAGAATTTGTTCTAATACACTCAACTTAGAAACTTCTTTAGTTTTAAAGTTATCAGGGTGATCCAAAACTTCACCATCTCTATTACCTAAAATATTAGTTGAGAACCAACCTCTGATTCCAAGTGCTCTTGCTTTCAAACCTGGTGCTAAAATGGTTTTCATTAAAGTCTGGCCAGTTTTAAAATCTTTACCAGCTATAAGACCACCATTCTTTTTTGCATAGTCAACAATTGCTGGAATATCACAAGATAAATTTGGACTTCCATTGGCATAAGGAACGCCCATTTTTACAGCAGCATATGCATAAATCATACTTGGTGGGATAGCTGGATCATTATTTCTTAATCCTTCTTCCAAAGCCTCCATAGTTTGATGTACTGCACCTTCCTCAATATAAACTTCAGTAGAACCACACCATACCATTACTAATCTTTCACAATCGTTGTCCGCTTTGAATTTTCGAATATCTTCCATTAAAGCTTCCGCCAATTCCATTTTATTGGTTTGTGGTTTGATGTATTCACCCGTTAATCTTCTAGCATATTCAGGTTGGAATACAGCAGGCATTGGTTTGATGGCCTCTAGCTCAGGTTTGATTTGCTCCAAAAGGTAACGATCTAAAACTTTGGCATTTACCGCAGCTTCATAAACATTGTCAGGGTACAAATCCCATCCTCCAAAAACTATATCATTTAAGTCAGCCAAAGGCACCATGTCTTTAATTAATGGATTTCTATTTTCTGTTCTTTTTCCCAAACGAATGGTACCCATTTGAGTTAACGAACCTATAGGCTGAGAGAGACCTTTTCGAACTGCAATAACACCTGCGATCAGAGTAGTTGCGACAGCACCAAGTCCTGGCATTAATATGCCTAATTTCCCATTTGCGTCTTTAATCATCTTTTTGTTTTTTTCTTTTTATTAAAAAAAAGGATTTAAGTTATGTTATTAAAATAGTTTTAGCTGACCGCTTTTCCATATTTATTAAGCCAATTTTTGACTTTTGTTTGCATTAAAAGTTGATAAATTCCTATGGTAATCAAAGCTGTACCAACTCCACAAATTACATCAATAATATAGTGGTGATAAGTGTAGACGGCCGAAAACCAAGTGCTGAACATTAGTATTATTCCTAATGTCATCCATTTATGAAATTTATATTTCCAACTAAAAAAAATTAGAATTATTGGAAATGCACAATGTAGAGAAGGTATCGCTGCAAAAACATTTGCATTCAAGCTATACATCCCTTCGAAAAAATGTGTTCCAAAATATTTATCAAATTCAATCAATCTTCCTGGGTTTCCAGGGGTATTTAAGTATTCTTCAAATCCATATTTATCAACATACCAGGGAGGCGCAGCTGGATAAATAAATTGGATGATTAATCCAATTTGACTGACCATCAAAAATCCAAAAAGGTAATTAACCATTTTCTCCCGTTGCTTTGAAAAAAATAAATAGAAAGAGAAAATTAATGGAATTGGAATCCAGCATAAATAGATTATCGCAGTATAAATATCCAAAAAAGTGTTGGTTGAATTTTTATCTAAGTATTCATTTGGAGTCAGTATTCCCTCTGCTGTTGAAATTCCAAACCAAGCTTTCTCTGCTAAATAAGGTTCAGAAATATGTAAAGGAGGATTAATCTCATAATTTGGTATCAATCGAATAGAATCGAATATGAACCAATAAATTAGGATAAAACCAAAGGCTAAAACCATTTTTCGGCTAGTCTTATTAAAAAAGTATAAAACCAATAGCCCCCATATAAATAAGTGGTGATCTGGTCGAATTCCTCCTAATGCAAAGTGAATCCATGCAACATACAATAATCCAATGATAAAAAATGGGATAGCACTTTTTACAGAAAATCGTTGGTATGAATTAGTATGTATGTTGATGTAGTTCCCTTCTTCCAATTTGTAAAATTGTGTGAGTTGTGATTTGGTTATGATTGTTCCTTATCTATTAATTCATGCTTGCTGTGATTCAGTCTTCTGAGTGCAGTTATATTTGACATAACAGCTAAGACCATTAGCGGTCCAATAAATATAGAAATCGGCTCAAAGATAATGAAGTCAAAGAATACTTGTTTCTCAACATCGACAAAATAGGAAACTAATCCGCATAAGATGGCAGAAATACTAATTAATAAAATTCTCTCAGGTCTTTGCATCCAGCCTACGCTGCAATCAGCTCCTAATGCCTCCGCTCTTGCTCGTGTATAACTCACCATAATAGAACCAATCATTGCAATAAATCCAAATACAGAACTCATGAAATAATCATGTGAAATGAGATAATAGCATATTCCTAGAAACATGATTAACTCACTATATCTATCTAAAACAGAATCATATAAAGCACCAAATTTGGAACTCATATTTCCCATTCGTGCTAATCTACCATCAATCATATCAAATAAACCAGCGAATAAAATAATCCCCCCTGCAATTCCGATATATCTATGATCTCCTCTTTCTCCAAATTCAGCCCCAATAATCAAGACCACCGTAGCAATTACATTAATGATTAAGCCTACTGTTGTAATAGCGTTCGGAGTTACTTTGGAACGAATCAGAAATTCAACAAAAGGATTAATAATTTTGTAAACTAAGTCTTGTCCGTATTTTTTCAACATAATATGTAAATTGAATTTCTTTATTTTAAACTGAGTAATTTGGCTTAAAGGTGACCAGATTTTTTACTAACCAATAAACTCCTGCTCCAACCCCTAGTCCTGCCAAAACGTCAACAGTATAATGAACCCTTTGTTGAAGTATCAATAATGGTACTAATACAATGATAACTCGCATCCATTTTTTTACCGATGGACTTACTGCAACTAATAATAGAATCATCATCGTTGCACAATGACCTGAAAAGAAAAGATCTCTCAAAGCCACAACATGATTAGGCGTCATAAAACTAACTAAAGGATCTTGTAGTGCAACTATTCCAATAGGTGGTTCCAATGGAACCAAAAACATGGAATAAGACCTCAGTAATTTCATTAATCCTATTGCAAAACCTAATCTTATAACTTGGACAGGTGATTTCATGATAACATCTATTAAAACAATGAAAACACTTGAGTAAGTAAGAAAAAATATTATGTTTGACCAATCAACCGCTTTAGGTAGTAATTCATGTAACGGATCATATAATAGTGTACCACTTTGTAAATCAATAATTGCCAATGACTCCGTAATATATTTGATGCAAAAAATCAAAAAAACAAAGCAAAATCCAGTCAATAAACAAAAGCGAGTACTGGAAAAATGAATTGCCCACATACTCGGAAAACTAAGGTCTCTTTCTTGTTCTTTCATTAGGTTATCGTTCAGTCCGTTAACTTTGTGTTAAGAAAATGCAAAAGTAATCAGTTCCTTCATAATAAAAAACAAGAAATGAGTTGTTTTATATATTTTGAAAATTTTATCCGATGAAATGAGCGATTCAGCGGATAATTTGTACAACTGATATTTTCCTTTTGAATTTTAGGCATTGATTGCCTAAATTCAAGAACGGAACTCAATTTATTATGGTTGGTTTCGTTAAATTATTTAATAAAAAATTAATTAGCATGTTAAGCATCCTTTATCCGATTAGTTTTTCAGTTAGCCTTTTAGGACTGATTATGTGGTTTTACAATGAAAAAAATCCGAAACTTCGTCGAAATATGAGCACCATGTTTCTAGGCGGATTTGTGGCATATGCTTTTTCTTTAGCTTTTGCAGATGGAGAATTAGGCTTCAAATTTTGGGTTCTATTTAGAGATTTGATGGTTTTAGGAACAGTTTCTACCATATTTAGCTTTTTCAAAAATAGTAAAGCGCTTTTCTTTGGATTGTTTGTTTTTTTGATTGCCACCTTTCCGTTTACTTATCTAAAGAAAATGACAAATACATTTCCTCAAAAAATAGAATCAACCGTAACTCAAACTAAAGCCTCACCAACTCCAACTCTGGATAAAGCTTTAACTCCAGCAAATGAGACAGTTTCCAACTTGGATAAAGATGGAGAACTTTTAGTTGATTTAGGTGATGGAAAATCTATGGAGGATCTAGAAAAAATAGTTGTAAAATATGGTTTGACCGCTGAAAGAGCATTTTTTCCAAAAGATGAATTATCAACTGATTTGGATGATTATATGGTAGTCAATATTCCAACTGGTTTTGTAAAAGATATTGATAAAATTGAAGCTGAGTTGATGGCTAGTGGATCTGTTGATTATTTGGAACAAAATGAAATTGTACAACTCTCCCCAATTGAAACCATGCGACCTTCCAAGCGAAAAAAAACCTATGGAATTAATGATCCAGGCGTGCAAGAGCTTTGGGGATTTGATGAATTAAGAATGGATGATTTATATAAATTATTAAAAGCTGAAAAAGTTAAGCCTCAACGAAAAGCTAATATCTTTATCTTAGACACCGGCGTTGATTCTAATCATGAAGATTTAAAGGATAATTATAAATCGCATAAAAAAGCTTATGATTCTGATCGTCAAGGTCATGGAACGCATTGTGCAGGAATTGCAGCAGCTGTTACTAATAATAAATTGGGCGTAGCTTCCTATTCTCCTGATAATGAGTTTGTCAATGTAACTAGTATAAAAGTATTGACTGATTATGGCGGAGGAACTCAAAAATCTGTTATTTCTGGAATGTTGGAAGCTGCTGATAATGGAGCTGATGTGATTTCTATGTCGCTTGGAGCTCCTTCGAATAAAAATAGGAAACGTGCCTACGCTCGAGCAGTAAATTACTGTAATCGAAATGGTGCAATTGTAATTGCTGCGGCTGGAAATAGTAATATGGATGCTTCCAATTATTCACCGGCGAATGCTCCTGGAATTATTGCTGTTTCTGCAGTTGATACCAATTTACATCGAGCACATTTTTCAAATTATGTGCAAAATGTCCCATTTGGAATTGCAGCTCCAGGGGTAAATATTTATTCCACCTATCCTGGGAATCTGTATAAAACTTTTAATGGAACCTCCATGGCTTGTCCATATGTAGCTGGACTTGTTGGTTTAATGAAGAGTATAAATCCTGAGATTAAGACTAGTGAAATATACGAAATATTGAATAAAACGGGAAGAAGTACAAAAAATACCAATCAAACTGGAAAGCTAATTCAACCTGCAAATGCGATAGCTGAATTGCTTAAATAGACATCTTCTTTTTGGAAAAAGAAAGCCCATTCTAAAATTATTTTTAGAATGGGCTTTCTACTTTATTGGAAAAAATTACTGAGCTAAAATCTCAGACATTCGAATCAAATCTTTGTTCGGTTTTTTAACCTTTGAAATAGCATCTTTAAATGGAGTAAATTTTATTTTATTATTGACTACTCCAACAGCTACATTTTGTTTGCCTGCTAATAATCCTTCCACAGCATGGAATCCCATTCGACTAGCTAAAACTCTATCCATTCCACTTGGAGAACCACCTCGTTGTAAATGCCCAATTATGGTAACTTTAGTATCATAGTAATCAAATTTTTCTTTGACTTTTTGTGCGATTTCAGCAGCACCTCCATTTTGATTTCCTTCAGCAACAATCACCAAACTGAATAATTTTTTTCGTTTTGCTCCTTTTTGTAATTTCTCAATTAATTGATCAATGCTAATGTCAGTTTCAGGAATCATGACAGCTGCAGCACCACTTGAAATGCCTGTATTTAAACCAATAAACCCAGCTTGCCTTCCCATTACTTCTACAAAAAATAATCGATTATGAGAATCTGCCGTATCTCTAATTCTATCTACCGCTTCGATGGCAGTATTGACAGCTGTGTCAAAACCAATCGTGAAATCAGTTCCAAAAATATCATTATCGATAGTTCCAGGGATGCCTATAAATGGAATCTTATGTTCTTTTGAGAAAATTTGAGCACCAGTAAATGTTCCATCACCACCGATTGCAACACAGGCATCTATGTCGTTGGCTTGCAGGTTTTCATAGGCTAATTGCCTACCTTCTTTCGTTCGGAAAGCATCACTTCTTGCCGTCTTCAAAATGGTTCCACCTCGATGTAAAATATTTCCAACATCTCTGGTTTCTAATCTTTTAAAATCACAATCAACCATGCCTTGATAGCCTCGAATAATCCCATAAACATGCAAATCATGGTAAGTTGCTGTTCTAACTACTGCTCGAACAGCTGCGTTCATTCCTGGGGCATCTCCACCAGAAGTAAAAACTGCAATTCTTTTTATATCACCCATTTCGATTTTTATTTTTAATTAAGTCGCAAATATAATATTTTCAAGCTCTACTTACCGATTTCATTTTTTTATTTCGATTCAATTTTTTGATGAAACTCAACTAATCGATCAATTGGTTTTTTAATTACATTACCAAGTTCTAAATCATAGCTAGATAAAACTATTTCTAAAATATCTTTAAAATAATATGCTACAGATCCGACGAAGTGAATCTTTAAATTTTGACAACCATCATATTTCAATACATGCCTTCTAACGAATTCATCAAAACTTTTGAAAACGATATGTTGTATATATGGATCACCACTATGATTCGATAAAAATCTTGAAAATGATGCCAAGTAAACATTTGGCTTTGGGTTATCATAGATTTTGTCCAATATTCCTCGATGTCCTTCAGGGTAAGATTTTTCAAAATCTCCTAATATCGATTTTGGCATTTCGCGATAAAAGTATCCTCTCAATAATTCCTTTCCAATATGAGACCCACTTCCTTCATCCCCAACTAAAAAACCCATATTTCTTACATTATCAATAATTTTAATTCCATCATAAAGACAGGAATTAGAACCAGTTCCAAGGATGCAAGCCACACCGGGTTCAAATCCACAAACTGCTCTTGCACTTGCTAATAAATCATGATTTACGCTAATGTTTGCATTAGGGAAAATCTTTTTCAAGGCTACCTCTACAATTGAATTTCTGTAGTCATCGGAACATCCAGCTCCATAATAATACACATACGTTGCTTTTAACTTCTCTAATGAATCATCAAAATCTTCTAATAGTCCTGCTTCAATTGTTTCAGAGTTTTGTATAAATGGATTAAATCCACGGGTAGATTGACTAGTAATTTCTCCAGTTGAGTGCAAAATTTTCCAATCTGCTTTAGTAGAACCACTATCTGCGATAAGTATCATTTGATGTAAATTTTTAGTTCAATTCAAAGGTAGTGTAAATTTTACACTAACTAAAAACATTTTTTCGGTTATATATTTATTTTAGTCATAATTAATTGGTAATCAGAAAGTTGTGAATTTTATAAAACAAAATGTTTAAAATTAATTTGCATTTTAAAAACAAATTGTTTTATATTGTGTTCAAGTATTATTCTTTGCCAAAAATCAAACACTTATATCATGAAATATGGATTAACTAATATCAGAAACTTTAGCAATTTACACTACGATCAAGCATCTCATTTTATTAAACAGAATTGGATGAAGATGATCATTATTATTTTTGTTCTTTTTATTATTCTAAAAAAAGACATTAGTCTTAACTTGAATTTGCAAGCTGCTGGAAGTCATGCCCCGATGCATTCTTCTCCTTCTCCAAATACTGAAAAAGTTACTTTTCCTAGTGAGCCAAAAATTATTGGTGAACCGGCAGCGGTGAAATCAAATTATAAACCCCAACAAAAGAACACCCAAGAAGCATCGCTTTTAAATCTTCCTTATTTTGAACCAGAGCATTCGATGGAGGAAAAGGAAGTGAAAAAGAAAGCCCCAAAAATTGGAAAGGACAATCGAGCAAATACTTTTGCTAACTTGGCTTTTATCCTAAATCCAACTTATGCCAAACGCAAAAATATAGATCCAGAAATTGTTATTGAAAAGCAAGAAACGGTCTACCGTTATGTGAAAAGATATGCTGATGTGGCAGTTGCTGAAATGAAAAAGTATGGAATTCCAGCAAGTATAACTTTGGCTCAAGGACTCTTGGAAAGTGATGCAGGTGAGAGTCGATTAGCTCATTCCAATAATAATCATTTTGGAATTAAGTGCTTTTCTAAAAATTGTCGAAAGGGGCATTGTGCCAATTTTACAGACGATTCTCACAAGGATTTTTTTAGAAAATATAGTAATGTTTGGGAAAGCTATCGAGCTCACAGTACCTTTTTGCAAAGAAAAAGATATGCACATTTACATAAGCTAGGAACTACCAATTATGTGGGGTGGGCTCATGGTCTGAAAGCTGCTGGTTACGCAACAGATAAAAAGTACGCTAATAAATTAATTCAGATTATCGAAGATCTAAACCTTGATAAATACGATTCTTAAGTCCTTAGGCGATGATTGGAAACCATTGCCTAAGTTCTGATTACTTATAATTATAAAATGAAATATTGAATTTCGAAATTTCAGGTTTATTGAAAGGAACATCCCATTGTCCATCATAAGATATAAATTCAGGGACATATTTTTCGCCAACAGTTTTAAGTGAAATATCCATTTTTACATCAAAGTCAAACATAGCTCCGCTATGTGCTAAATGATAATTTCGAGCAATGACCTGAAAAGTGTTTTTATCAAAAAAAGTCTCCATGTATTTGATGACAGTTTGATCTTGCTTGGTACCTTCTTTTACTTTTGCTAAAAAAACATAGCAATCAATTTCAGATTTATAGATTTTTGAAGAAATAGAAAAATCATAATACTTGGCCATTTTCTCTTCAAAGATGGCAGTTTTTTTTCCAATAAATGGAACATCTGCTTTTTGGCCTGGATAGAAAATAAGTTTTTTTAATTCGTTAATATGTTTGCTCATCCCAGTCAAATTTTTAGAATCATCATATCCAGCTTGATCTTCGATCCTCTCTGATTCGCAAACTTCACCGTAGGTAAAAAAAAGCCGATCATGCATTTTGGCGGTGTAGTATCGAATTTTGTTTTTTCGTTTATAATATTTTCCAGTAGTTATTGGATGGAGGTTTTCCATAGTGCGGCAGCGGCCATCGGAAGTTTGTTGAATGGTATTATTCAAACTTGCTTTGACTGCCCCCTTTTTAGAAAACATCTTGATATCATTATCTGAGGTATAGGTCATCGTTCGAATATTTCGAAAAGCTTGGTAGAATGACTCATCTTCTTGCACCATTTTGATAAAGTCATCTACATCAAAACCTTTACGAGTAGCCGTCACCACCAATGAATCTAATTGGATTGAAAATGTGCTAAATTCAATAGTATCTCTTTGTCCAAAACTGATCTGAGAGAGAAAAAGTAAAAATAGTATTAAAGTAAATCTCACCTAATAATTTTTTTATTACAGAATCAAAGAATAATAAATATTTCAAAACCCAAAAATGATAATTCTCATTTGAAAACTCTATTTTCGCATCAAAAATTATTAAGATGAAAAATATTTCAGTAATCGGAGCGGGAACGATGGGTAATGGAATCGCT
>CAYGRM010000060.1:0-22879 GCA_964352225.1 uncultured Saprospiraceae bacterium
CTCAGACTTATTTATGACTTTTCACAGATATCTATTCATTTATTCAGGTAAAGTCTGTGAAAAGTCATAAATAAAGTCAGTTTAAGTCAGCGGCAAAAAATCACCATTCTAATCCTTTCGAAACAGTTACTGTCGCCCCTTCCGTTAACATATAAACTTCCCCTTGTTCATCATAAACAGTACAAGTCGCAATCATTTTAAAATCACTCGCTTCCTCAATTTTTACATTCACAAACAGCTCTTTTCCAAAAGGAATATCCTTGTATAGAATCGCAGAATCAGTTTGTAATGGAAGACTCTTCGCTCCATCTTTATATTTTTGAACCCACACCACCATACCTTGATATTGGATGTCAGTAAAAAAAGTATTCACAGAAATAACTGGAAATTGACCTTGTTCTGAAAGTGGTACTTCAGGTGCTTTGCAAGACAATACGATTTGATTTTCTGTGCAATCCAAAATCTGTTCGATGCCTCGGAAATAAGTATCGTGGAAAAGCGAACCATCTTTGTAAAGAACTGCACCGGGTGTTGGAGTGTAAGTTCCACTTGTTTGATGATTGAATTTTGGAGCAGTAGGAATCTGTTTTTTATGTTTTAAAATAACAGTAGCCTTGTAGTGGTAAGTCGGTAATTTTCCACCTTCACTCAAGACAGTTGTTTCAAAAATAATTTTAGATTCGTTCTTTTCGATTTCTTTACATTCGATAATGTAATCCTCTTTTTGCTTTCCGTCGAACACGATACCTTTAAAGAGTTTTGTATTTTTTACTTGAAACACTTTAAAATCAGGATAGATTTTTTCGCAAGTTTGAGCCATCCATCCACAAGCATTAACTACAGGTAAAACTGCATTGCCTTGAATGACATGGTGCATCAAAAATGGATTGTTTTTCAATTCAATTTTTCTATGAATTTTGTGTGTTCGTAATTCACCAAGGTGACTAATTCCTGCAGGTAAAGTTCCTCCGATAATCACTTGAGGTTGACTTGAATATGCGGTGTTCATTTCGTTTACCATCATGGCTGCACCACCTTCGCTATTCACTAAAGTAACACCTGCTGCTTCGAATTGAGCTTTCAATTCTCCGCTCACCATTCCGCTATCCCAAGCTCCCCAATTGATCGCAGAGACATGAGTGTTCGGATGATTCTTTTTGAAAAGGTGAGCTGCTTTGCTTAAAATTTCGTTGGCGATAGCGTAGTCGGTTTGACCAACATTTCCATAAAAACCAGCTACTGAAGAAAACAAAACTAGGTGATCTAAATTGTGAATATCTACCGAAGCGAATAAACTCAAAAGTCCATCTAATTTTACAGACAAAACATTTTCAAAATCTTGTTCCGTTTTATCTTGAATATATTTATCAGCCAATCTTCCTGCCCCATGAATCACTCCAGTCACTTTTCCAAAACGTGTAACTACATTGTTAAGCTCAGTTTTGAAGCTTGCAGGATTAGTCACATCACCTTTAATATAAGCGACTTCTGCTCCGTGATTTTTGATTTGAGAAATGGTATCCTCAATCTCTTTTTTCGCAGCAATATTACTGTAGATTTTTTTAACGGCTGGCAAACTTGGTTTCTCTCCACGAACTTTAAAATCGTTCATTATCAATCGTTTTAATGCGCCTTCATCTGATTCATTTTTAGCATATTCAGGAACTTCAAAACTAAAGTCAGAACGACCTAAAAGAATGAATTTACATTGGAATGCTTTGGCCATTTCGATGACGCAAGTAGCGGTTACACCTTTTGCTCCACCGCTTACTAAGAAAACAGAATCTTTAGTTACGTTAGTTGTAATTGATTGGTTTTCAGTCAATTGTACTTTCGTTACGCTAGTTGTAGCTCTTCCTTCTTCTGAAAAAGCAACTTCCATATTTCGCACATTTGGATCGTGTAATTCAGCGATGACTTGGTTGGCAATGACGCCTGAGGATAACTCAGGTTGGATATCAACTGCTCTACAAAAAACGGGAGACCATTCTAAGTTCAGGCATTTTACCAAACCAGTAATTCCACCTCCGACAACACTTACATTTCCTCTTTTTCCTTGCCCTAATTTTCCATCCATTCGAGTAACGGTTACGAAATTAGCTCGTTGAGTTTGACCTAAATCATTCAAAGGTTTTTGTAAATGCTTGGCTAAGAAAAACAATGTTTTTACAACTTGTTTTTCAGCTGGAAAATGTTGAACAAAATTTCCATTTTGGAATTCGAAGTGCGGATGCAAGTGAATAAAACTTCCCACTTCACCATATTGAGTTCGAATTTTTTCAATAGCATTTTTTACCGCTTCATCAGAATGACTTTCTAAATCAATTCCATTAGTTGAAATTTTACTTGCTTGACCTGCCTGTCCGGCAGGCAGGTTTGGTAAGTTTAAAGCAACTACTTTATTGCCTTTTGCTTCCAACTGAGCCATCACTTTGTTTGTCAAATCCGACCCATCATTGGTAACCAAGGTGATGTGCGTACTTGGTAATGTAAATTCCAAATAATCAGGTTGAGGTAAATATTCTAGCCCAACTTCGCTTCGTTCCACACCATGGAAATCGGAAGTTATGATTGTAGAACCGTTGCTCGGAGCAACAGGTTCTACAATTTTATTTTGCGTAACAGGCTTGGGCGCAACTGTTCCGCTTATGCCTTTTTTGAGGAAACGTAATCAACGATTTCACCCAAAGTTCTTAACTCAGTTAATTCGTTAGGATTGATGTCTCCCATACTTGGATATTGCGAAGTTAATGCTCCGAAAATTTCCACTCTTTTGATAGAGTCAATTCCTAAATCAGCTTCCATGTCCATTCCTAATTCTAACATTTCAGCAGGGTAACCGGTTTTTTCAGAAACAACTTCTAATAATGCTTTTTCTAATGCTGCATTGTCTACTCCACCTGTTGCTGGAGTTGAAACTGTTGCTGCTGCTACTGCTGGAGTTGCTGCTGCGTTATTTGCAACTGCATTTCCACCCTTAGCAGAAACATAATCCACGATTTCACCAAGTGTTCTTAGCTCAGTTAATTCGTTAGGATTGATACCAGCCATTTCAGGATATTGAGCCGTTAATGCTCCGAAGATTTCTACTCTTTTGATAGAATCAATTCCTAAATCAGCTTCCATGTCCATTCCTAATTCTAGCATTTCTGAAGGGTAACCAGTTTTTTCAGAAACAACTTCTAATAATGCAGCTTCTAGTTTTGAGGTGTCGGTAGCTGTTGATGCAGATTGTAACGTAGATTTGGCTTTAGCCGAATGCGTATTTTGTTCATTACTGCTGTCTTCGGCTGAAGCCAAAGCTACGTGGGACGAAGGAGCAGGTGTATTGACAGTTGTAATTGCAACTGCATTTCCACCTTTAGCAGAAACGTAATCCACGATTTCACCAAGTGTTCTTAGCTCAGTTAATTCGTTAGGATTGATACCAGCCATTTCAGGATATTGAGCCGTTAATGCTCCGAAGATTTCTACTCTTTTGATAGAATCAATTCCTAAATCAGCTTCCATGTCCATTCCTAATTCTAACATTTCAGCGGGGTAACCCGTTTTTTCAGAAACGACTTCTAGGAGTGCTGCTTCTAATTTTGACGTATCTCCACCGCCACCTGTAGTAGGTGCTGGAGCAGTTGGTGCAACTGCAACTGGTGCAGCTACTTTAGTCGCAGTATGTGTTCCATTTCCATTGCTGCTTCCATTTCCGTTTGAGTAAACTGGAGTTTCACTTACGATTGGAGCAACTTGAACTGGAGCAGATTGCGCAACAGCTTTTGCAACTGGTGCATTAGTAGTCGCAGCCATTTGCTGATTCAATAAGTTCAACAATTGTTGTGACTGTTGATTTTGGTCGCTCATGAATTTTTCGAAAATTGCGAGTGACTTAGTTTGGTTGGTATTAAAAGATTCCAACGCAGATTTGATGATTTCTAATGCTTGCTTATTCATAATTTCTTCTTCTGATTCGATTTGATTAATAAATGATTGCGCCGCTGGCACTTCTACAATTTTCTCTACCTCAACTATTTTTTCAATAACTTTTTCTACAATTTTGGTTTGTCCACCTGATACTTGGAAGCCATTATTCATGACCTCATCGTATGCTTCTTTCGTCGGAGGAGAAACATAATTATTACCGCTGATTGCTACATTCATTTTCGATGTTGCAGGAATAGCAACAAGGTCTTTTTTATATGGATCAACATTATTGAGTTGAATACCTAAGACTTGCAATTGCGCAACTGCTTGTCGGAATTGTAAATCAGCATCTTTTTTATCATTAGCATTCATGGCGATTGCCGTGTATTCTTTTTCAGATAAAATATTTTTCACCAAGTTGGTCAAAACACCTTTTGGCCCAAATTCGATAAAGATTCGACCACCTGCTGCATGAATATTTTCAATTTGATTTTTGAAATAAACAGGATTTAAAATCTGACCTTTTAAGAGTGATTTAACCTCATTCAAATTATCAGGGTAAGGCGTTCCTGTAGAGTTTGCATAAACTGGAATTTCTGGTTTATGGAATTTCTGATGGTGTACAAAACTTGCAAATGGTACTTGCGAGTGTTGGACAAACTCCGTATGGAATGCAGTCGAAACTGGTAATTTTATCGCTTTAAATCCTTTCGCTTTTAATTCAATTTCTGCGTTCTGGATAGCAGCTGTGCCTCCACCCAAAACAACTTGTTCGTTAGAATTGATATTAGCAATTTTTACACCTTGCAAGTTTGCTATGGCTTGTTGCACTTGTTCATGTGAAGCTTTGACTGCCAACATTCCACCTGCATCTTCATTTGGATTGTCCATGGCCATTGCTGTACCTCGAGTTTTTGCCAAATTCAAAAATGTCTCATCGTCGTAAACTCCTGCAGCCCAAAGTGCGGTCAATTCACCAAAACTGTGACCAGCAGCAAAGTTGGTTTTAAGACCTGCTCGTTGAACAATTTTATATTGAGCCATACTCATTGCGCCGATAGCAGGTTGAGCATTTTGAGTTTGTGTCAAAGTGACTTGTTGTGCTTTTCTTTCTTCGTCAGTAAAAACAGGAATTGGGAAAATCGTTTTAGAAAGTGCCGGTAAATTTTCTTTATAAAAAATTCCATCCACCGCTGCGAAGGCTTCTCTTGCTTCAGGGAAAGCGTTGGCCAATTCTTTTCCCATGCCCACATATTGCGAGCCTTGTCCTGAGAACAGCGCCACTACTTTTCCATCTGTATCCATTCCGGTTGGTCGGTAGTAAATACCTTTTGGATGCGTCCATTCATTTTGGTTGGCTCGTAAAGTTTGAACTGCAGTTTCTAAAAATTCAACACACTCCTCATGGTTTTTTACGACAAAAGAAATACGTGCATTATTTGGTTCAAAAACGGTTGCTTTAGATTGCTTCACTAAATTATCAAAAGCAGGTTCGCCATTTTCTGAAATATTTTTAGCTGTAATCGCCAATAATTCGATTAATACTTCTGGACTTGAATCTTGTAAACTGATCGTTTTAAATGGCTCATGCAATCTATAATCAGTACGAGTTTTTCCTTGATATTCTTCCATTGCAATGTGAACATTGATTCCACCAAAACCAAATGCACTTACACTCGCTCGTCGTGGATGACCATTTCGCAGCCAAGGTCGAGCCTCAGTATTGATATATATAGGTGTGTTTTCAATGTCAAATTTCGAGTTAGGTTTGTCCACATTAATCGTTGGTGGCAAAACTTTATGGTGTAATGCCAAAGCAGCTTTTACCATTCCAGCAGCACCTGCCGCAGCTTTGGTATGACCAACTTGTGATTTTACAGAACCCAATGCGATGTGCTGTCTATTTGGATTGTCTTTTCCAAAAACCATATTCATCGATGTGAATTCCGTTGGATCGCCTGCACCAGTTCCAGTTCCGTGTGCTTCAATCAAACCTACAGTCCGAGGATCAAAACCTGCATCTTCGTAAGTTCTTCCCATTGCCATAGCTTGGCCGGATGGGCGAGGAGCGTAGACTGATTTGAATCGACCGTCACTTGATGTTCCAACGCCTTTGATTACTGCATAAACATTATCGCCATCTCGTTCCGCATCTTCCAATCTTTTTAAAACCAACATTCCCAAACCTTCACCAATCAACATTCCATCTGCATCGTCAGAAAATGGAGTGATTTTTCCAGATTTAGAGAAAGCAGGAGTTTTTGAAAAACTCATATACATAAAAGGAGAGTTATCGGTATCAACTCCACCGGTCAACATCATATCACATCGACCTTCCACTAATTCACTCAAGGCCATTTTGATCGCACTCAACGAAGCAGCACATGCCGCATCCACCACACTATTCAATCCCCCAAGGTCAAAACGATTCGTGATTCTTCCTGAAATTACATTTCCTAACATCCCTGGAAATGAATTTTCATTCCAACCGATGTAGGCCTTTTTCATTTTTTCAATGATTGGCGGAATATCGTTTTCAGCAATACCACTTGATCTCAAAGCTCTTTCCCAAATTGGATATTGCAATCGACCAGTCAATGGTGTAATCAATTTTTGACCACCCCCAACTCCGAGAACAACTCCAGTTTTTGCTTTTACCTCAGCCGTGAATTTTGGAGATTTCTGGCCGTAGCCAGCATCTTCAAATGCATCACGTGCAGCCACTAAAGCTAAAAGTTGACTTGCATCAGTTACTTCCAAGATGTTTGGCGGCAAACCAAATTCCATTGGGTTGAAATCAATTTTTGGCAAGAAGCCTCCAACTTTACAATAGGTTTTGTCTTCGGCAAACATATCAGGATCATAGTAATCATCGATTAACCAGCGGTCGGCTGGTACTTCGGTGATACTGTCTTTGGACTGCAAAATATTAGTCCAAAACTCTTCGATGTTTTTCGCATCTGCGAACATGGCAGACATTCCAATGACTGCGATGGGAGTTTTACTTAGGGAACTATTGATGTTCATTTAATCAAGTTTAATTTGTAGTTGAGCAAGTAGTCCTTCCAGTCCCGATTGATCGGGGCTGGAAGGACTTTTCTCACTACGGTTATATGGAAATTTTAAATAATTCTTCTTGTTGTGCTAAAAGTCGAACTCCTTTTGGAGTACATAACCCCCTCAGGTATGGAACTAATGTTCCAAAAGTGAGGCGTTCTTTACTGTAGTCTGTGATAGGAAATAACTTATTATCTTTTAATAACTTCAGTAGAACTAATACCGTTTTGCCGACCACATCTACATCAAATTCAGGTTGAAAAATACCATCCTCAATTCCCCACGAGGCTAAATCCACAATTTGTTGGTGAGCAAAATTATTAGTCTCTCGGTAAGACTCTTCGAGTACGCCAGGATGATAATGAATGATGTCAGAAAAAAAATTGGGATTGACCTGGTAAGTTCTTTTCAATATTTCGTTGTGCAAGCGGCCTAATGCAGCAATGGCATTGGGAGATTCTTGGATTATAGCTTCGTTTTCGTCTTTTACTTTTTGGTGATAAACTGCGAGGCAAGCACTTAGGAGTTCTGTTTTATTTTCAAAATGATTATAAACCGTGCGTTTTGACGTGCGAAGTTCTTTTACAATTTTATCAATAGTGATGGTTTTTACACCGTTTTCGACAAATAATTGAGTTGCCGTTTGGATGATAAATTCTTTGGTAATCATTATTTTGATCCTTTTTTTATGATGCTTGTATTTAGTGAAAAACCAAGTGGTAATTTTTTAGTTCCGCTAGTACCACAAAGAAACAAAAGATTTTTTAGAAAGTTTGTTAACTAGGCATGAAATATTTTTTTATGATAAAAAAGTTACAGTTGAGGCTGATTAAAGCGTTTTTTTAGAGAAAAAAAGAGAAAAGTGAGCGTCTAGTGTAGACTTCAAATCATGTTCCTACATCTATTTCGCTTGTTGAAAGTTGTCTTTAATGACATTTTCCTTTGATTTCAGACAATCGAATCTTTTCCTAAGCATAAAATGGTGAAATTTGAGTACCCTAAGAGATAAGTATAAAGCTATCAATCATCCTTTTATATCAACAAACTCTCTTATAAGTTTTAACCTAGGGAAATAAACTAAAAGCTGAACGTCGGTAATGTATCCGATAGTTTGGCTTTTTTAGTTTAAGGAAATGCTGATCATCTCGCTTCAATTTTTAGCTTTGCAATATATTTTGCGGGAAGTTTCTATTAAAATGGTCCTGTCTGCTAGAATACTTCGTATATTATTTAACCAGTAGTCAAAACAGAAACTATATTTTTTTGTTTACCTTAGAAATTGAATTGAAATATTATTACTTATCATAGAGTAGCGAAAACCAATGTTAAATTTTTTGAATACATATCGGTCATTTTTATTTGGCTTGCTGATTTTCAGCTATGTATTTAGTGTTTTGCAAAAACCTATTTTTGAAACGTTACATCTTGCCTGCCATTTGCCTGATATTATTTTTTCAAAAGAAAAAATTCATAGTTATGATTCCCATAATTATGAAACACATGTGCACAAAAATCTAACTGCTTTTTATGATTCCTCTGATGAAAAAGAAGAACTACCACAATCTCAAAATAAACAAGAGTCTAAAAAGAAAATTGAGATTATTGATGAAAAATATTCATCTCCATATTACTCTAATTTTTTGGCTAAAAAGCAGTTTTTAATCAACTTACCAATTCAATTTGTTTTTATAAAAATTCCTAGTCCGCCTCCCCAGTTTGTTTAATTTTTAATGAAAAAGTATGGTATGGTGAAAGGAAATCTAAAAGTGTTACACTTTTAGGTTATCATCATAAGTACGTCCATGAAATTTTAATTAAGCACACTTAAATTATTTTTATAAACAACAAAGTCATGAAAAAATATATACCCCTAATTCTATTATTATTTTTAGGAAAACTAGCTACAGCCCAAAGCATCCAAGGAATTATTTCAGATAAATTCAACTCACCCATTTCCGATGCTTACATTTTTTTAACAAAAGGAAATACTTATACTCTAAGTAATGATTTGGGAAAATTTGAAATCAAAAATGTTCAACCTACTGACACTTTAAATATCACTTTTTTAGGTTTTGAGACGCTAAAATATGCGATTAATCAAGATGATTTTGAGGAAGAAGTAAAATTTGTCTTGAAAGATGAATCTATTGATTTGAGGCAAGTGACCGTCACTAATTCGTCGAGAGCTACACACACGATAGCTGCTCTTGACCTAAAAGTAAATCCCGTAAATTCTTCCCAGGAAGTACTCCGGAAAGTGCCTGGTTTATTTATAGGTCAGCACGCTGGAGGAGGAAAAGCGGAACAAATATTTTTGCGTGGATTTGATATTGATCACGGTACAGATATAGCCTTAACGGTAGATGGAATGCCCGTGAATATGGTTTCTCACGCCCATGGGCAAGGTTATGCAGATTTACATTTTTTGATCCCTGAGACTATTGAAAATATAGATTTTGCCAAAGGTCCATACTATGCTGATCATGGAAATTTCACTACAGCAGGTTACGTAGATTTTAAAACAAAAGATCAACTAGACCAAAATATTTTTGGAATGGAAATCGGTCAATTTAATACATTTAGAACGGTTGCTGCGTTGGATTTGCTAGGAAAAAAAGAAGGTCATAACGCTTACGTAGCTTCTGAATTTTTACTCTCTGATGGACCAGTAGAGTCTCCTCAGAATTTTAAAAGAATTAATTTAATGGGAAAATATACCTTGGATTTAAAGAACCAAGATAAGTTTTCTGTGCTATTTTCTCACTTTCAAAGTAAGTGGGATGCTTCTGGACAAATTCCACAGCGGTTAGTGGATAACGGTACTATTTCTCGTTTTGGAAGTGTGGATGATACGGAAGGTGGAAATACTAGCCGAACTAATTTTGCGCTATCTCATACTAAGATTATTAGCAACAAGTCATTTTTAAAATCTAATTTCTTTTTCAGTAATTATGATTTTGAGTTATTTTCTAATTTTACGTTTTTCCTAGATGATACGATTAATGGTGATCAGATTCGACAGTATGAGCAGCGAAATATTTTTGGATTAAACAGTACTTTATTCCAAAGTCACAGTTTAGAAAATGCTGATTTGGAAATGAGCTACGGAGTGGGATTACGATATGATGATGTTAACGATAACGAACTAGCACACACCGCCAACCGAAAAACGGTGATTGAGCAATTTGCTTTGGGGGAAGTGGATGAAGCTAATTTTTACGCCTTCGTGAATGCCGAATTTGATTTTGGTAAATGGGTTATTAATCCAAGTGTACGTTTAGATGCTTTCACTTTTGATTATCAAGATCGGTTGGCTCCAACTTATACGAGTTTGTCACAACAAAAAGCGATAGTTTCGCCACAAGTTAAGGTAGTTTATAATCCAAGTCCCACTTGGCAGTTATTTGTGAAAGGAGGAAAAGGATTTCACTCCAATGATACTCGAGTAGTCGTTGCACAAGATGGTAAGCAAATATTGCCTGCGGCTTATGGTGCTGACTTGGGTGCAGTATGGAAACCATTACCAAGATTATGGGTAAATGGTGCATTATGGCATTTGTATTTGGAGCAAGAATTTGTGTACGTGGGAGATGCTGGAATCGTGGAGCCAAGTGGAGAAACTCGTCGTCAAGGGGTTGATTTTGGAATACGGTATCAGTTAGGTGACTATCTTTTTTTCAATGCAGATGTGAATTATACTTATGCCAGAGCTCTTAATGAAGAGGAAGGAGCAGATTATATTCCATTAGCTCCAGACTTGACCTCAGTAGGTGGATTATCATATCAACACCCTAATGGGTTTTCGGGAGGGCTCCGTTATCGGTATATCAAAGATCGTCCTGCTAATGAGGATAATTCGATAGTTGCGGAAGGATATTTTGTCTTAGATATGAATGCAAATTATACGTTCAAAAATATCACTCTTGGAATAAACATTGAAAATTTATTGGATACGGAGTGGAATGAGGCACAATTTGCAACGGAATCAAGATTACGTAATGAACCTGAATCAGTTGAAGAAATTCATTTTACACCAGGTGTCCCTTTCTTTTTGAGAGGGAGTGTGAAATATTCATTTTAGTTTTGAAAAGTTGGAGGTTCTTGAGCCTCCAACTTTTCAAATTCAAAGAAAGGTTAGTTACTAATTTGGAATAATACACCTGTTCCCGATGAGGAAGGCATTCCTAAAGTATTATTATTCGCAGATCTAGCTAAACCGGTTTCTCCAACTGGAAGGGCTGCACCAAGGGAATTTAAAATATTAGCATTCAAAGCTTCTGGAATTGGGCTCAGATCAAGAGGTAATGGGGTAGCACTATTGGTGGATGTAATCATAATCTGACCATCATTATCAACAATTATATTTTCTACAACGTTTGTCCACGTCAATATGCCTGTACCATCCGAAACGGGTACTGACCCATCATTTCCTATTAGACCTGCACCAGTTAATGCAATTTCATATGGAGTACCTGAAGAACCATCGCCAGTAACGGTAATACTTGCATTTTCTGCTTGTATATTTGCTTTAAGGTCAGAAAGATCAACTAGTGTCGCATCTCCATCAACATCTGTAAAAGTTAAGGTATTGGTAGCTGAGGTATAACTTATGGTGGCATCTGACTCAAAGGAAAGGGTAACTACTCCGTCTGTAGTGGAGGAAGTTAATTCCGTTTCAGGAGTTAAAATGCTTGTAATAGGATCAACTAATGATGAAATATCTACTCTAATCCAATGCGTACCAGCTGTGATACCGTTATAGTCAGTTCCTGAGAGATCATAAAAATAAGCAACTTGCGCATCGGCATCATAAGCAATATTCCCTTCTTTTGCAGAAATAGTATTTAAGAGTAAATTCTCATTTGGATTTCCAGCAACATGAATAATACCTGCACCACCAGTCTCACTCACTCTAAGAACTTCTGATATTCCATAGAAAGGTAAGCTATTAGAATTACTAGCTTGAGAGCGATTTTCCCAGAAATTCAATTCTGCTTTTGCGAGTCCGAGTATTACATTACTTGCTCCTAAATATCTTGAAGAGTGGGCAGTTCCATTATTAGTTGTTCCAGTCCAAACTGCCGTCCACGTAGTCCAAATGGGAGTCGAAACGGAAGAATTATTTCCATTTTCATCTATATCGATTCGAGTATCGACTGCACCATCCCACAGATCTGCCAAATTATTTGCCACGACTTCTGATCCATTGGTCAAAAAAATCGCTCCATCAGTATCCGAATTAGCTGTAAAAGTATTGTCTCTGGCATCAACGGTATTAGTAGATCCGATCGCATACCAGTTCACAGAACCTAATCCCGCAGAGTTTGCAGCATTTTGTACGTGCGTATTGTAGTCGCCGATTGAACTAGAGCTAGCGTCTCGAGTAGTACTAGAAACAAATACTAGTCGATAAGTATCGCCGTCTACCCAAGGAAGTCCCGTGTAAGGATTGGTTCCACCATTCGCAGTTAGATCAAGTATGCCCAGCTGTGATTTTAGTTGACCTTGTGCATACTGAGATAGTAAAACAAGAGTTACAATAATAATTAGTGATCTAGTCATCTTATGTTTGAAATATCTTTTATATAGTTTATTTATACCAACTTTTTATAATGTTTGTTGCAGTAAAAAGTCAGTATAGTCAACTATACTGAGGTATACTTTGTGGGAAAATCTAGATGATTAAATGAGCCAAAGTGAGAAGAGGATATATTTTTTACTACAGATGCAGTTTTTTTGAGGGAAGTTGAAAATTAATTGCGAGCTGAACACCTTGTAAACATTGGGTTTATTTCCATGTTTCAAAAAATGTTAAGAAAAGATTAAAATTTTTCATTTCGGAGTGAACATAATTGAAGCTTCTAGGTTGTAATAGTAAAGCTATCAATAATTGTAGCTTTACAACAATTTCTTCACTTTTTAAAATGAGTAATCATGAAAAATACCATTTTTTTCTTAACCACAATTTTTGTTCTTCAATCTAGTACATTCATGTTTGGGCAAAATAGTAACTCATTGCCAGAAGATTTTCAACTGATTAAAATTCATCAATTAGATTTAGCCTCTGCTGAAATGATGAGTATTGTAACAATGATGTTGGAAAAACCAAGTTTGCTTAATCGTGAAGATCAAATAGTTTTTGCCCTTGAAAATAATATAATTGATCGACCTATTCGCTCTTTTGAAGTGGTCATTGATATTACTATAGCAAGTGAAACGAATGAATCAAATTGGAATTCACCCAATTTTCCTACAGCCGCTCATCAAGAGTTCCTTTCAGCTGCAAGTGTTCAACAATTTGAAAACTTACATGCGATCAATTCTACTAAAGAGATGAGATGGAACGCTTATGAACCAATTGCAACTAATATTTTACTGCAAAATTTTATAGGAGAAAATGTGAAATCCTTTATGCAACCTTCAGATATATTTCGTTGGATAGAGTTGGAAAGTAATGAATGGATTCCAAATGAAATTAAACCAATTCCGACTAATAACTTTCAAATTATGGAATGGCAAGGTCAACTTGGGGTAGGAGTGGGAAGTTATTATTAGAAAAGCATAATTGTGTATTAGATCTTAACTATCATACTGGTCAAATTTTATAAGTTAACCTCAATAGTATTTTGAACATTTAAATACTATTTGAGGTTAATCTTTTTAGACACCTTAATGAACAAAAAAATCAAACACCATGAGAAATTACGATAATCTAGTCGAAGCGTTCAAAGATCTTAAATCTAAAGGTTATACTTACGATTTTAATTTGTTGGACAAAAGCCTTCGTTGTGAAAAACTAAACAAAGATTTTTCTCCAGTAGAGTTTAATGTAGAAGAAGTGATTCATTTTGAGGGGGGTGATAGTAGTGCAGAATCTCGATCCATTCTTTATGTCATCGAAACGAGTGGTGGAATCAAAGGGACACTTTTGACGACTAATTCGATTTACCATAATAATTTATCGAAGGAGCTGATTGAGAAGCTTCGGTAGTCAGGCTTCATTTTTTATAATTAGGGAAAGGCTAAATATTGTTTTATGCAATATTTAGCCTTTTTTATTTTATAGAAATTGAGAGTTATTTCTCAAGGTTCTTAAGCATTTCCAACCATTTTATCCCTATCTTCAAAAAAATAGAAAACCCCACAACCATTTCCAACCAAATTGTCGTTGTCTTAATTGTAGTCGAAAAACACCGAAAATTTTAATAAGAAAGTTTTCACAACTATTTAGAAGTTCTATTCATCTTGAAAGTAAACTTCTAAATATTTAAACCATTCTTGAACGAGTTTTTTGGTCAAGTTAAAATGGAAATCAAAAACGACCGAAGGAAGTGTTGATTTTCATTTTAACTTGACTCAAAACAAAAAACTAGTTTAAGAATAAATAAGCATTAATGCATTACTCACAACAAAGTACAGACGAAGCCTTAATCCAGGGATGTCGAGAGCAAAATCGGCTCGCACAGAAGTACCTCTACACGAAGTACTATGGGCGAATGGTCGTGATTTGCAAGCGATACACCAAGAATGAGGACGAAGCAATTGATGTACTGAATCGTGCTTTTTTAAAAATTTTCAATGCAATTGGCGACTACAAAGCAACAGGTACATTGAGTGGATGGATGGCTCGAATTGTTTTTAATACTTCCATCGATTATATCCGCCAAAACAAACGCTACAATAAAGCTATGGATTTCAATACAGAACGGGATGTGCAAATTGCTCCCGAAATTATCGACCAATTAGTAGCCGAAGATTTGTACCAAGCTTTACATCAATTGCCTGATACGGTGCGCGCCGTTTTTTCACTTTACGTACTCGATGGTTATAAACATCGGGAAATTGCCGAACTGCTCGACATTAGCATTAACACGTCCAAGTGGCATTTATCAACTGCAAAAAAAAACTTGCAGCAATTATTAAAAAACTACGATAGGAGTCGTATTGCGATATGAAAAAGAACGACCAAGATAAAAGACTAAAACATCTCAGCGATCAGCATGAGGTACCGTTCAATCCCGCTGCGTGGGAAAAGATGGATGCGTTGTTGGACAACACGCCGCCACCTGAACCGCCTCGTCCTGGAAGCTCTTTTTTCAATTATAAAAATATATTAGCTATGATAATTTTACTCATGATTTTAATGTACTTCGTCGTACCGACGGGGGAAATTCCAAGCGATATTCATGCAACGGAAACATCCGCTGCTGCTACATCCCAAGACAATTACATTTTTGAAAATAACGATACTACAAAGCAAGAAACGAAACAGATTACTGAAGATGATTTAGAGAAAAATAAACCGATAGCTGGCGCAAGAGATACTTGGGAGAATATTATTTCTCCTGATTTTCAAGAGCCATATTTAATTAGTCAGCAGCAACCTGTTGTTCCAAATTTCATTGAACCTTCTACTGATGGGCCAGAGGATATTATTTATCAAAGTATGCCTTCTGATCAATTATTTATCGAAAAAATAGAAGAGCAATTATCGACTTATCATCAATTTCGAGCAGAGGAAAAAGTGTATTTGCACTTTGATCGAACTATGTTAAAACCTGGCGAAACACTTTGGTTTAGTGCTTATGTGCGAGATGCCAATAACTTGCAGCCGAGTGCCAAAAGTGATATGGTTTATGTTGAATTCATCGCTCCAAATGGAGGTGTTTTAAAGCAATTAAAATTGGTTGCAAAAAATGGAATTGCCAAAGGTGATATCCAAACAAGTGCCGAAATGGTCGGTGGAATTTATAAAATAAAAGCTTACACCAATTGGCAGAAAAATTTCCAAACTGCTTTCGAAAGAAAAATCACCTTACAAAAAACAGTACTACCACATTTACGCATGGAATTAGATTTTCAAAGAGAAGCGTACGGCGCAGGTGATGAAGTGGTAGTAAAGTTAGATTTGAAAACTTTAGAAAATACAGCTTTGGCAAATTTCGCTTTTGACTATCAAGTGAGTTTGGCAGGTCAGATTTTTTCTAATCAAAAATCTAAGACAGATGCGAAAGGTCACGTGGAGTTTAAATTCAATTTGCCCAAAGATTTAGATACTAATGATGGACTTGTAAATGTAATGTTACAATACAATGGGCAAGGCGAATCAATCTCTCGTTCCATTCCAATTGTGTTGAATAAAATGGATCTACAATTCTTCCCTGAAGGAGGAGATTTGACTGCAGGTTTTGAGCAGCGGGTGGCGTTCAAAGCATTGAATGAATTTGGTAAACCTGCCGATGTGGAAGGACATGTGTTAAATGAAAATGGAGTGATCGTCAGCCGATTTAAAAGTTATCATCAAGGGATGGGAGCATTTGATTTGAAAGCATTTAAAGGTGATAAATATATTGCGAAAATTACCAAGCCACAGAATATTGAAGGGGAATTTCCTTTACCACAAGTTTTAGAAAAAGGCAATGTGATGCAAGTTATGAGTATCGATGAAGATCGAGTGCAAGTCAAAGTGCAAAATATTGATAATGAGTCACTTACGTTGATTTTGCAGTCACAAGGGAAAATTTATAACAGTATAGCTACAAGTGCAAATGCGGGAGTTCATTTATTAGAAATCCCTATTAAAGATGCTCCGATTGGTTTAGCACAATTAACCTTATTTGACACGCAAGAGCGACCTCATGCAGAGCGTTTAGTTTTCCTAAACAAAGAAAAAACCTTCGATATAAAAATCACCACCAATAAAGATCAATATCTTCCTCGTGAAAAAGTTTCCATGCAAATCAAGGTAAAAGATGAAAATGGAAAACCTGTAAAAGGTAATTTTTCCGTAGGAGTGACGGATGATAAATTGCTCAGTTTTGCTGATGATAAGCAAGGCAAAATGTTAGCTTATTTATTATTAGAATCTGACTTAAAAGGGGAGATCGAAGAACCGAATTTTTATTTTGAACCAAAGGAAAAACATGCTGATAAAGATCAAAATCTTGCTTTAGATTATTTATTGATGACCCATGGTTGGAGAAGATTTACTTGGAAATATGAGGCAAGTCCGATCGCAGGAATGGTTTATCCCAATGAAAAAGCCATCGTGGCAGGAGTGGTCTTAGATGATTTTGGACAAGTGGTAAAAGATGCGATCGTTCGAATTGAAGGAATAGAACAGTCGGTGGTTACAGATGAAAATGGACGATTCACTTTTGAAAATGTGTCTTTGGTGGGGAAAAGAAACGGAGCTAATTCACATTTATCCATTGTTGCTTCAAAAGGAGGAGCGAGTAAAATTTTAGTCAATAATTATGGCGAAGAATATGTGATGAGATTGAAAAATGCCAACAATCAAAATATTGCGACCAAAGCAATTCCGATGAATAGCACTCGTCAAATCAGAGGACAAATTTTGGATGCAAATGGAGAGGCGATGATTGGTGCCAATGTTTATTTGGAAGGGAAAAATATTGGCGCAATTACAGATTTTGATGGTAATTATGTGATCAATAATGTGCCTACTGGAAAACATGCTTTGCGTACAGATTACATTGGTTATCAGTCAGTTACAGAGATTGTGACGGTTAATCCAAACGAATCACTTTTAGCTAATGTAACCCTACCTGAATCGGACTTGATATTGGACGAGGTAGTGATTACTAGCTTGAAAAGAGATAGCAGAATTAAAGAAACAAAGGCTTCTAAAAATACTATTCTGACTCCTAATACTTCTCAAGAAATCGTAGTTACAGATTTTAGAGAGCCGATCTTGGAAGCTGAATTTTTAGAAATGGAAGAAGCAAATAAATTACTGCGAGGTAGTGCGGTAACAAGTGAGCAAATAAGAAATTTACCGACTCGAAATATCAACGCGATCGCTGCTGCAACTGCTGGTTCAAGTTCTAGAGATGAAGGTGCTGCAATTGCAATTAGAAGTTCTAGATCTAATGCTACAGATTATTATATCGATGGTATTCGGATGACTGGAGATCTTCTGCCTGAAAGTGAAATTGCCCAAATGCAAATAATTACCGGAGGAACACCAGCGAAATTTGAAGGAAATACAGATCTAGCTGCTGATGGTAATCTTACAGTTATTGGTTACGGAAAATTAGAAGAACCTCTAACGAATCGAACTGCTGAAGGAGGAACCATCACTCAACGTCAAAGTAGCAAAGATCGCATTAGAATGATAGGTGATAAAGTGATCTTGACGGATGAACCGATGGTGATTTTGGATGGAGATATTTTAGATAAAATTGCTTTGGCAGATATTAAACCTAATGAAATCAAATCAGTAGAAGTGCATGAAGATGATGCTTTTGCAGCTAATTATGGCGAGCGGGGGAAGAACGGGGTGATCTTAATTGATACTAAAAAGCGAAGTGGTACATCTTCCAATAAAGTACTTTTGGATTATCAAGCTCAACTCGTTGATAAGATAAATGATCAAATTTCAGCGTATCAAAATTTGTTGGAGTTGGCTCAAAGAATGACGATGAATAATTCTTTAGATGCTGCGCAAACTCGAAATTTGAGAATAAGTCTAAATGCTAAATTGGCAAAAATCGCCAATCATAGAAATGTCGCTGCTGAGTTGGGAAGATTGACGGGAGTGTATCCTTCGACAAATTTTGTGGATAAAAATTTAGATTTTATTCAAGACTTAGAATATGCTCGTGATTTTAAAAATGGCTTTTACATTGCTCGCGAATTTTATGTTCCAAAGTATAAATCAAAAATAAAGGGAGAAGCAAGAAATGATTTTCGACCAACGATTTATTGGAATCCTAATGTCGAAACTGATGAAAATGGAAATGCAACTGTCGAGTTTTATAACTCTGATGATTTGACCACTTTTAAAGTAACGATTGAAGGAATTACTGAAGATGGGAAAATTGGTAACAATACACACACGTATTTCACTCAGATGCCATTTGGAATGCGAACGAAGTTTCCAACCCAAGTTTTGGTTGGCGATAAATTGACTATTCCTGTGACCATTTCGAACCATACAGACGAGAAAATGGAAGTGAAGTTAGATGCAGTTGTTCCGCAAGGATTTGAATACGTCGGGCAGGAACCACTCTTGTATTCGGTTGATCATCAAGAAGTTAAGACGATTTATTTGCCATTCAAAGTTAAAGGCGAAGTTGGTGTACATGACTTTGAAATTAAAGCAAGCGCCAATGGAGAAGAAGATAGTTTTTCCAAAAAAATAAAAGTTTTATCAAGAGGATTTCCAGTCAATATGATGTTTAGCGGAAAAGATGTAGAAAGTAATTTTAACATCGATGTTTCAAACGTGATTGGAAAAAATGCCGAAGCAACCTTTACGGTTCACCCTTCTGTGTTGAGCGATTTGAGTGCAGGAATGGATCGAATGATTCGACAACCGACTGGTTGTTTTGAACAAACTTCGAGTAAAAATTATCCTAATCTTTTGGTTCTTGATTATTTACAAAAAACTAATTCACTCGATCAAAATTTAGGTGCTCGATTGGATGATGTCTTGGAAAAAGGCTATCAACGATTACTCACTTTTGAAGTGAAAGGTGGTGGATTTGATTGGTATGGAAAACCTCCAGGGCATGAAGGATTGACGGCTTATGGTTTGATGCAATTCAAAGATATGCAACGTGTTCATCGAGTAGATCAAGATTTAATTAACCGAACTGCTGAGTGGTTATTGACTCGGAAAAATGGAAAAGGTGGATGGCAAACGAGCAAGCGAAATGGAGGTAGTTGGAGCGCTGAAAATCCCGCAGGCGATGCTTATATCACATGGGCAATGTCAGAAGCTGGGTTTGGTGGAAAAGTTCGCCCTGAAATAGAAAAATCTTATGAAGATGCACTCCAGTTAAAGGATCCATATGTGATGGCATTGGTAATCAATACTTTGCATAATATCGAAGATGGTCGAGCCGAAAAACTGCTCAAAGATTTATTAAAACTCCAAGCAGAAGATGGTAGTTGGACAGGCCAAACTTCAATGACTCGGTCAGGTGGGAAAAGTTTGAAAATTGAGACTACTGCACTCGCTGCATTAGCTATAATGAAAGTTGGAAAAGGCTTAACACAATTAGAAGAAGCTATGAAATTTATTGCCTGCTCCAAAACGGATTATGGATTTGGTTCAACTCAATCTACCGTTTTGGCGATGAAAGCCTTAATTCAACATGCACAGTTTTCTACAAAATTGAATACTGATGGAGTCGTAAAATTAATGATTGATGGGAATGAAGTAGCTCGGCAAGCATTTACCAGCGAGCAAAAAACGCCGATCGTTTTTGACAAAATCAGTCCATTTTTCACCGAAGGAAATCATGAGGTAAAAGTGTTATTTGCTGATACGGAAACTGCTTTACCTTTTGATTTGTCCGTGAAATACTTTACCAACCTTCCAAAAAATGATGCAGAATGCAAAGTGAATTTAAAAACAACTTTGCAAACGCCTGCTGGAAATGTCGGTGAAAACATTCGCTTAACCATACATTTACAAAATACGACAAACGAAGTTTTACCCAATACCATTGCAAAAATTGGAATCCCATCAGGTTTGAATTTACAACCTTGGCAACTAAAAGAGTTACAAGAAAAACTCGCTTTTGATTACTATGAAATTATGAATGGCTATCTCATTTTACATTATCGAGGAATGGCTGCCAATGAAACCAGAGAAGTAAATTTAGATCTGAAAGCTGACTTAGTAGGAACTTACGAGGCACCTGCATCAGTAGCCTATTTATACTATACGAATGAATTGAGAAATTGGAGTAAACCTGAAAGTGTAAAAATTAATCCGTAGTTCAGATAGTAACGTGGTGGTCTGCTTTAGCTGACCATAAAACTCTTACTGCGAAAAGAATTTCAAGACTCGTAATACGAGTGACTATATTTTTTTAAAGTTGTGAAATGGCAAAACCCGTGGCGAATCATCGACACGGGTTTTCTTTTTTTGGAATCAAACCCCGACCCCAAAAGGGGAGTTTTGGCTTTCCATTTAATTGGGAACCTACTTTCATTAATTTGACTTATTTCTTTCAAAAAAAAATAGTTTTCCAATCTTTCCTGTAAAAATGATTTAAGAAAATGAAGGAAAGCTAAAACTCCCCTTTTGGGGTCGGGGGTTTTAATCCAGCTCAAACCCCAACGTAAAATTAAACCTACCCAAATTCTCCAAAGTCTTCGCCCCCACATTATCAAACCCAATTCCATAATCCACCCCCAAAGTTCCAAACATCGGCAAGTGTGCTCGAAACCCAACACCTGCTGCTCGCTTCAAATCAAAAGGATTATAATCACCAAAACTACTCCACGAATTACCCGCTTCCAAAAAAGCTAAACCATAAATTGTCGCACTCGGATTTAATGAAATTGGAAATCGCAACTCGGCTGTAAACTTATTAAAAAGTGGTGTTGCCACAACTTCATCTCCTTGCAAGTTTGATTCAAAATCATCCACCCGATAACCACGCATCGTAATTCGATCCGTTCCCGTAAATCCAGCTTGACTATTGCTCAAGGCATCACCACCTAATTGAAAACGCTCAAACGGAGTCGTTCCATTGACATTATTATAATTGCCCATATAACCCATTTTTGCGGCTAATTTCAAGGTCAATTTTTTACCAATAGGTAAATATTTTTCTGCATCTAATCGCCATTTATGATATTCAATTAATCGATGTTTTTGCTCGACGGTTTGGTCTGTATTTTTTTCAGAAAAAAGAGAATAAGGTGGCGTGAATTGCATGGTCAAAGAAACCTTCGAACCACTCGTCGGAAAGATCGGATGATTCAAAGTTGTACGCGTAAATTCTTGCGATATATTCAAATTGAAATACTTTCCATCGGCCACTAATTCACCATCGTCCGTTCGGAAAAGACCACTTGACCAATTATCCAAGTTGTAAGTTTGAAAATTTAAACCCGTTCGAGAAATCAGATATTCGTTACCTAATTTGAATCTTTTTCCCAACTTAACATTCGCTCCAAAAATATTTAAATGTTCGTCAAATAAAGATTCCGTCGTCCCATCATCTTTGTATTGATTATAAAATACGCCAAAGCTCAATGCGTTCGGTTTTCCATTCAGCCAAGGTTCCGAAAATGAAAAATTATACGACTGATATTGTTTTCCACCATATTGCACTCGTAGTCCAACGGACTGTCCATCGCCTCTTGGAAAAGGTGTCCAGCCATCTTTTTGAAACATTTTTCGAACAGAGAAATTATTCAATTGTACACCTGCCGAACCAACAACCCCGACATCACTTCCACCCCAACTTCCCGCCAATTCAAATTGATCATTACTCTTTTCTTCCACTTCATATTCGATGTCTACTGTTCCGTTTTGAGGGTTAGGTGTTGGCGTAACGGAAATAGATTCTGGATTAAAAAAGCCCATGTTTATAAGGCTTCGTTGCGAACGAATCAATTCTTCTCGATTAAATTTATCCCCTGGAAGTGTTCGTAATTCCCTTCTAATTACATCTTCATTGGTGATATGATTTCCAACAATTTTTACGTCACCAATAGTTGCTTGTGCTCCTTCGGAAATTTGGATTTCGATGTCAATTTGATTTTCATTTAAAGAATTTTCAACTGGAACCGCTCGGAAAAATAAATGACCGTCATCCATGTATAATCGACTAATATCTCGCCCATTTTCACTAAAATTAATTCGTTCATTCAGCAGTTGAGGATTAAAAATATCTCCCTTATTGATACCCAAAATTTTTGTCAAAAGGATATCAGAATATTTTGAATTTCCTTTCCAAGTGATCTCGCCAAATCGATATTGAATACCTTCGTCAATGTTTATTTTGATGTTTAAATTTTCTCCTTTTTTACGATCTATTTTGGTGTCAATTATTTTTGCATCTTGATATCCGAGCGTAGAATAATATTCCAAAATTCTCTTTTTATCATTTTCAAAATCTTCTTTGATGTAAAATGG
>CAYGRM010000061.1:0-22832 GCA_964352225.1 uncultured Saprospiraceae bacterium
GTGCTAACACTAAATACGTGGTGGTCTGCTTTAGCTGACCTAAAAAAAGCGCAAAGCGATTTTTTCAAAAGTATTTTTTTAAGATGTCGCTATGCTTCTTTTTAGGTCAGCTAAAGCAGACCACCACGTGCAAGGTGTTAAGTAGGAAGTGTTATTAAAAATTCATTCGCTGTTTTTCTTTTGGTCGAACAATTGGATCTTTTGGAACAAACGAAATATCTACCATTTCCATTTCCCCATCTGGAGAAATTTTTAACATCAAAGATTGATAAGGTTTGAATTCAAATTTCTGCTTAATAGTTTTCCCAAAAACATTAATGGTTAATTCCTTGAAATCAGATTCCTCCATCAACGACTGACCTGAGTAAACTGGATACTTTAAATCCTTGGAAGGCATTTGCGCCAAGAATAAATAATGCGTTCCATCCGCTTCTACCCTAATCCAATATTCAGGTAAATCATCTCCTTGAATCAACGGCAAATGATTAACAACTTTTTGAAAATCGTTGGAAACATTCGGCAACGAAGATAACTCCTTAATCAATTCATCATATTTTCCGAACTTAACTTTCCCCGGTTGTTTTGGGAAAGTTTTCAAGCAAACCGGCAATCCTTTTTTTGCCAAGACAAACACTCGCTGCAGCGCTCGAACATCCATATATTTCACATCAATATAAAGGGTTGAGAATTGCGCATCTCCTACAATTAGTTTTCCATTTTGAAAATCAGCTTGCTCCAAAAAATGTCGATTGATCCAAAACGGATGATAACCTTCCGTTTCTTTTGGAGGAAAAACATATCGCAATTCATATTCTCCCCAAACCCAAACACGTTGTTGCTCAGGTGGGTAAGCTCCTTGCATCACCCCATCTTCGTAAGGAATATAAATGGCTACATCAGAATAGGATTTTCCTTTTTGCATGATGCCAGAAACTTTTTCCATATAAGAATTAAACGCAGGTAACTCAGGTGTTAAACTTCCTCCTGGCCCAAAATAAGTCGTAGCAAAAAAGTCAATGGAATCTACCCCTTTAGGATTATAAGGCATGCCGTGATAAAAATGATGATTAACGCCTTGAGCAAACATTGCGTCAGCCACCATTTTCAAATCTGCCATCTGTTCCTCTCGAAGATAGGTGGCAGGGAATCCATACATACAAGTGAAGGTTTCACTCGAAACTAATCGTTTGGAAGACAAGGCAGCAGCAGAACTTACGATACGGGAATAGTTTGGATTATTCAACATCGATTCTGTTTCAGGAATATCTACCAAAGAGTACGTTGTCATCACATCAGTTGGCGAAGCCAAACATTGAACTCGGGAGTAGGCGCCAAGTTCTTTGCATTTTTCGACATAGGGTTTGTAGAAACCATTGGTTACATAATCGTCCAAATGCAACATGTAATCATATCGAACATCTGGAAATAAATCTAGACTATCTTCCATAAATGGAATAATATCGTAGCCAAATTCAGCTTGGAAAGTTTTTTCGAAACCGGGCGTCCACACTTTATTTTTTCCATTCAATTTAATTTCCCAAGAATCAGTAAACAGGGCTGACTTTGATCCTTTCAAGGCATCTTGGAGTGCATCACCAACTGGTTTTGCGAAGCGATTAAAGGCACTACTATCAAGGTGATTGATGACCAATTGGTTCTCTGGCCATGTCCAAGCAAAAGTCAGTTTTTGGCGAAATGAGGTGTCTCCATAAATTTGCGTGGTATGCTCTTTTCCAATATTACTTCCAGCCACCGGCCATGCACTTCCGAGGGTAAAGTCGCACGCCAAGCCAATTGAGTCTGCATATAATTTTGTGTAGGCTACCATTTCAGACCATTCAGGACTGAGCCATTTTTGTGCACTTGTATCGACTGGGTAATGCCGATCATAAAGTCTAGCATACATACTTTGGTAGCGATGCAAGGGAAAAACCCAAGCAATTTCTACACCGCCAAAATTATTTTCTTTTGCCCAATCTAATTGATATTTGATGTCAGGCTTTTTGATTTCTGTGGCAAACCACCACCACCTGGTGCATGGTTTGGAGGAAGGATAAAAAGAGGTGATCTCTGTCTCAGAAGTTGGAGAAGAATCTGGACTACAACTGATAAAAGTTATCAGAAATGAGCCACTCAAAATTAGGAAGTAAGGAAGTAATTTCATCGAACGAAAATAATCATTCTAGGGAGATAATACAATTTTGGAGAAATTGGTTTTGTAAAAAAAGGAAATTAGAAACTTTAATTTCAAAATTATCGCATCGCAAAATCAAATCCGATTTTCAAAAAATCCAAAACCTCTGAAGTGATTTCAAGCTCATCTTTGATCCGAATATGATGTGCATATTTTCCTCCATAAAAAGTGATCTTTTTAAAAACATCTCCATCTAAAGACTCATCGTAATAGAATTTGACATCTAATTCTTTAGTCATTGGCCTGACGATCAGCCATGCTTTTTTGTTAGTGAAAACAATCGTATTTTTTGAAGCACCTATACTATTGGGTTCCCAATTTAAAACGGAAGTCATCAAACTATCAAAGGCAATCACTAAATTATCTGATCTATTTTCAAATAAAATTCCAAGGTCTTGTTCAACGCAAGAATGAGATTGATTTTGGGTTTTGAATAGTCGCTCGCAGGAAGGGCATGTCCACATCTTTTTTTTGTAAAATTAAAAAAAAGAAATAAACGTTCCGAAGATGGAAACTTCTAATACTTGTAATTGAAATGTATTTTTTTGAGGAAAGAATTCGCTTTTCTTAATTAAGCACAGCATTTGGTAAGACCTGCGCTTTTTCTTGAATTACGAAATTTGGAATTGAAAAGAAAAAAGTACTTCCTTGTCCTACTTCTGATTCTACCCAAATATCACCGCCCCACGAACTAACAATTCTTTTACAAGTTGCTAGTCCAATCCCAGTACCTTCATATTCATCTCGAGTATGTAATCGTTTAAACATCTCAAAAACCTTCTTCTTGTTTTCATCTGAGATTCCGATTCCATTATCTTTTACAGACATGACATAGTCATTTTCTCTTTTTTCACAACTGACCACTACCACCGGATCTCGATCACCTTTGAACTTCACGCCATTACTCACCAGATTCTGTAACAATTGTAATAGTTGAGTACGATGAGCTTTTACATCTGGAAGGTTTTCATTTTTGATAATCATCTTGGCATTGAGTAATTCAAATCTATGTCGAAGATTAGCTTCTACCAACACCATGACAGATTCAATGGAAATAGCTTCCTTTGGAGCTTCTTGAGTTCCTGCTCTGGAAAAATCTAATAAATCATCTAGCAAAGTTTCCATTCTCTTTACTGCATCAATGACAAAATGCATGAACTCTTTTCCAGTATCATCAAATAAATTATTGTATCGCTTTTCCAGTAATTTAGTATAAGAATTAATCATTCTAAGCGGTTCCTTTAAGTCATGAGAAGCAACGTAAGCAAACTGTTGGAGATCCTCATTGGAATGTTCCAATTGCTTATTTTTTACTTTAATTTCTTCATTCTTATCACCTAGGAGGAGATTATTTTCTTCCAATAAAGCATTAGCATTGATTAATTGATTTTGAGTATTTTGCAGCTCTATATTTTGTGTATTAATTTCTTCATTTTTATCTTCCAGCAGTTTATTAGTTTTCTCCTGGAGTTTCATTCTATTTCTGACCCACCATCCAAATAATAAGAATGAAGCGATAATAATGATTGCTATATAAATTTGAAGTTGCTGAATCTCTTTGTCTTTCCCCAAGAGAAGATTCTCTTTCTTTAAGATTTCAATTTCTTGCTCTTTGGTTTGCACTTCATATCGCTTTTGGGATTGCCCCATTTCTTCCAGCGTTTTTTCATTTAATAATGAATCCTTGAGTGCCACATATTTTTTGAGATATATATGAGCCTCAACGGGTTGATTGATTAAATCATACACTTGTGAAAAACCTTTGTAAATATCTGACTGACGAGTTTTAGATTCAACTTCATAGGCTAGCACTAAAGCTCTTTCTAAAATTGGAATTGCTTTTTTAGGCTTTTCCCAAAGAACATATAATTCAGCTAAGTCGATTCCATTTCCAATAGTCCCATATTTATCGCCAAGTTCATGTTTGATGGCTATCGATTCTTTAAGGTATTTTTCTGACTCTTGTAAATTACCTTGTTTTAGATAATTCATGGCAATATTACCTTTGGCGTAGGCAATGCCCGTTTTGTATTCTTGCTTTTCAGCTAATGCTAAGGATTGAAGATTACTCTCCAAACTTTTTTCATTGTCTGATAACTTTTCATAGACTGCTCCTAAGGCTGCAAGGCAGGAATAATTAAACTGTTCATTCTGAAGTTCATCAACAATCTTCTTTGCTTTTTGATAGTATTCTAAAGATTTTTCAAATTGTTTTTGGTAGTAAAAAATGGTTCCGAGATTATAATTACAATTGGCTACGCCTAATTGATTTTTATTAAAATCATGAATTAAAAGTGCCTTCATTTGATTATCAAAAGACCGTTGGTAATCTCCCAAGGCTTGATAAATCATGGAAATTTGAGAGTAAGCTTCCGCTTGCTCATTACTCTTTTTTTCCTCCGTTTCTATTTCGAGGATTTTATTATAATTCTCTAATGCTTCTTTGTAATTATTTCTTCTTTGATGACTGAGGCCGATTTTATAGAGACAAGCAATCACCTTATTCTGGTCTTCCAGCGTTTTGGCACTTTGTAATGCAATAGAATAGTGGTGCGCGGAAAGTTTATAATTTTCTAATTTACGTGACCCATATTCTTTTCCGAGATTAAAGTGAATATCATATAATTGTTCGGAATCAGTTAAATCAACATTTTCTAAAACCTTCAATAAACTATCTACATCATTTGCATAAGCAGTTGATCCGATGAAGAAAATAGCAATAAAGGTTAAGTAAATGAATTTCATTATACGGTATATACAGGTATTTCAACTTTATGAAAGAGTGAGCTTAAAAAATAAAATGCAAATATCAAACCAATGAATGTGATTTAAATTTAATGCGAGAAAAAAAAAATTGATTTTCGCCTATTTTAGGGCGATGACGAGGCTTAAAAAAAACTTTTTCTTTTTTGGTAGGAAAATTGAATAGGTATTGTTGGGAAATAATATTTTTCCCACAATTTTAAACATAATCGGTCTATATGAAACTCTACACACACCAACTAATCTTTGCCCTCACGTTTCTTCTACTACCTATACTTTCCAAAGCCACCGTCTATACTGCAATTGCCAGTTCAGACTGGCATCTGAATTCTACGTGGGATCAGAATAGTGTTCCAGGGCCATTAGATATTGTTGTTATAGATGGATTTGATGTTATTGTTGATAACAATGCAGGCAATGTAACGATTAGTAGATTAGAAATTAACAATACGTCAGATAACTCATCCTTAACGGTAGAAGGAAATATTTCTTTTACCATTTCAAACGACTTAGAAGTCAAAGCTTATAACTTTAATAATAATGTTGAATTAATAGTTCAGGGTAGCGTAAATTTCAACGTTAATGGTAATGCTATTTTTGAAAGGGTTGTTGGAAATAATCAGAGCAAAAAATTAACCTTACATCTACTTGGCTCTGCTATCATGACGGTTAATAATAACTTCACTTATAATTATAATGATGCTGATAGTGGAGAAGGTAATGATGAAATCATTTTAGAATCGGATGCTAAGTTGAGCATTTTAGGGCATACTTACTTAAGTTGTCATGGAGGGAAGGAATTCAAATTTGTATTATTAGGATCGACTAAATTAACTATTATTGGAAATTTAGTAATGAATATGACCGCTGGAGAAAATTTCTTAGTTGGCTCTACCTCTTCGCTTTCTCACTTTCAAGTCAATGGTAATGTAACACTTACTAATTCCGGGGGGACGGGATTTTGTGCTTTTGGAGCGGGAACAAAAAGTGGAAGTTTAACAGTCAATGGTAATGTCAATTTAAATTCAACTGCCTCAGGTAAAATGGTCATGTTAGCATCGTCTGGACCTGATGCCATTGTTGAAATTAAGGGAAATATTGCTATGAGTGCGGTCAGCGATAATGCCGCTCAAATTTTTATGGATGATGAATCTGTTTTAATCCTCGGAAAAGCTTTTCAACGTCCTACTAATTATGGAGCACTCAATATGGACAATACGAGCAAATTAATTTTCAATGGAAGTACCCCTCAAGTGATACCTCCAACTAAATTGGGTAGTTCAGGAAATGACTCTCTATTGATTACCAATTTATCATTAAAAAATACTTCTTCTTCTCCTTTGGTTTTGCAGGGAGAATTAAGAGTTAAAGATTCTTTGATTTTAACCAAGGGAAATATTATTACTTCAGAAACAGCAATGCTGTATATTGAAGACGAGGCTGTTATTTCAGGTGGAAGTGACTCATCTTATATTGAGGGACCTCTGGTAAAACTAGGTCGGACAGATAATACTGGCTTTACTTTCCCAATCGGTACATCATCTAACTATGCTCCAATTGCTATTTCGGAAGTATCTAATTCTTCGTCAGAAATTAAAGCAGAATACTTTAGCGATCCTCCACCGTGGGGTAACCAACTTGTGGGAAGTATAAATAATATTAATGGCAATAACTATTGGGAAATTGATAAAAATGCAGGTTCTAATGTCAATGTAACTATTCATTGGTCTGAAGGAATTACCGAGGGTATTACTGAAGTAGATGACTTGATTGTAGCTAGATTAGATGAAACTTCTGGATCAGAAATATGGGAAAACTATGGTAACAGCTTCACGACTGGAAATACTAATACCGGAACAGTTACGAGTTCTTTGGTGGTGAGTGATCCACCGCCATGGGGTAATCAAAAATTCACTTTGGGCTCTATTTCAGCCTTAAATGCTTTGCCAGTAGAATTGACTAAATTCCAAGCTGTTCAGCAAAGTACACAGGTCTACATGCAATGGGAAACGGCAACGGAACGAAATACTAGCCATTTCGAAATTGAAAGATCAACCAATGGATTTAGCTTTGAGACGATTGGAAAAAGATCAAGTGCTGGAAATACAACTATTGCTCAACAATATAATTACAACGATATTAATCCAAAAAGTGGATTAAATTATTACAGACTTAAAATTGTTGATCTGGATGGTTCATTCGAATATTCACATATTGAAGTGGTGAAATTTGAATCAGCTCCTTCGATTCAATTGTTTCCGAATCCTGTTAAAGATGTTATTCATCTTAAGACTAACCATCTTAACTCTGAAGAAAATCTTATTGAGATTTTTGACAGAACTGGAAAACTGTTATTCATGAATGTTTTAAAATTTGAAGATGGAGGATTAAACTTAGAGGTTGACAAAATCAATATCTCTGAAAATGGAACTTATTTCCTTCGAATAACTGGAAAGACAGAAAATCAGGTTTTAAAATTCATTAAGATAAAATAATTCATTAATCAAAAAATAAATATGAGAAGCCCAACAGTTAATTCTGTTGGGCTTTTTTAGTTGATTTTGATGGTAGAAATGAATGAATTACTCTTTAAAAAAGGCTCATTTGACGAATCAAATGAGCTTTAGTTTTACATTATCAAGATGTCCTTCATGAAATTATTACTCCTTCACCCCACAAGTCAATTCGATAGACTCGTTGAATTCTGTACTAATTCTCGCTGCAGCTCCATCCGGTAATTCAACGGTATAATCGCTCCAGCCTGCTCGACCATCTGCTCTGTAATAGTCAGTAGAAACAATTTGAGCACCACTACTCAAGGCTGCATCACGTCTTTGAGTATCTCCACTTCTTGCTTCCAATGTATTTGCATCAGCTCTAGTTCTTACCATATAACCTGCCCCTACATTGGCTCTAATAGATGCGTCATCTGCAATAGGATCATCATGCTTCACAAAGGCAGTTTCAGCATTTCCCGCTTGAGAAAAAACAAACATCGCTCGGTTTTCCAAAGTAGCATGCCCATCTAAATATGCTGCCTTCATATCACTATTAGTTGATAATATAAACATGACTTTTCCACGTGCATCTCCTAAGGTAGGCCAATTATTAGCTAAGACCGCTTCATTAAGAGAAGCATAAGTACCTCGTACTTCATCAGGTGTCATTACTCCTGCAAGGTCATTGCCATAAACATCTTTGATTTCTTGATCAATGGATTCCACCGCTGTTTTGTTAAAAGGAATGGTTACGGTAAAAGGATCACCTAATAATGCATTGGGGCTATCATTTTTAGTTTCTACCATGATGGAAATAGGCACGTGAGTTGGATGGTTTGCTGACCAATTTTTTACGGCAGTTATAGCATCCTTGAAAGTTAAGTAATGAGTGTTGTAGTCCAAATCAGGAAAATGCATTATTTTCAATCCCGGTTCGAGCAATTTTGGTTCATTAGAATTTGGATCTTCCATCACGGAACCATTACCGATTCGGTAATAAAATAAACCACCATTAGGATCATTGTACACATCTAATTCAATGCTACGAATACCATAATCAGAAAACTGCTCATCCAAAGATACATGATCATAATCCCAAACAAGTGGCGTAAATCCAGGAGGCAATAGATGTATACTATCAAAAAGATATTGCAAGATTGGTGCATGAGTACGTTGTCGATAACTATTGTGACTACCAATTACTTGCAACTGGTTAATTTTCAAATCATCAACTTTTTCTTCACAAGTGAGTTCTGGAGTTGTGTCATCATCTTTACAAGAAGGAAATAAGAATAAGGTAAATGATAACAAGAATAATAAGTTTAAATAATTTTTCATCGTAAAAATTTTAAAAGTGAGAAAATTTCGGAGACACTTTTTTTTCGAATAATGAGGTTTTACTTTCTAAATAATTATTATCTATATTCTCAAGTTGTCCAATTTCATATTATATAAAGGTGACTTGTGTTAATTATTGATGTGATTTTTATCAATATTTAAATATCCTTGATAAAAGGATTTACGATAAAATAAAAAAGCTCATCTAATCAACCTTGACTCACCTATTAATCTCATGATCCCAAAAATTTTCAATGTAAAGTATATTACAAATCCCCCATTCATTTTTTAAGTACAAACTATTCTGACTTATGTTTGTTACTCGCAATATAATAGCACAACTATATTTTGACACTTATAAAAATTTAATGAAATGACTAAACATCTATTTACTTTCTTTTTATCAATCATTTTTCTTTCCTCAGTCAATGCCCAAACTTGGGAATTGCTGAATGAATCGCCATACAGAAGTCACCATAGCATCGGCTTTGGACTAAATGGAATTGGATATTCTGTAACTGGTAGTATCAATGAAAACCCAACATCTCGAATCTATACCTATGATCCAACTACTGATGTTTGGACTCAAGAAGATGATTTTCCTGGACCTAGTCGTAGTTTTGGTATTGGTGATATTTGGGATGGGAAAGCCTATCTTGGCTTTGGAATAGGATCAAATGGTAACCCTCTAAATGATCTTTGGGAATTTGATCCAGATACCAATACTTGGACGGAGTTAGCTAGCTGTCCTTGTTCAGGACGCCTTCACCCAGCTTTTGTCGCTAATCAAGAAAAGATCTTCGTAGGGATGGGAAATGGTAATTCTGGAAACTTAAATGATTGGTGGGAATATGATATGGCTTCTAATTCTTGGTCGCAAAAACCTGACTTTCCAGATCTTCCAAGGCATCACCCATATCAATTTGCCATTGGTGATTATGTTTACGCTGGATTAGGGCATGGGAACAACATAGCTTCAGGAGTAAATATTTTTGATGAATTGTACAGATATGATCCGCAAACAGAAGTATGGGATCAAATGGCCACGCTTCCTTCCGAAGGTCGAGTAGCAGGTACTCAGTTCAGTTATGAAGGTAAAGGCTATGTTTTGAGTGGCGATGGAGACGATCATAATGTTATGCCTTTTGGAGAATTTTGGGAATATGATCCAGTAGAAGATAAATGGAATGGCAAACCTCCTCATCCTGGTTCTTCTCGGTGGGCACCATCTTCATTTATTATTGACGATTATATTTATTTTTACAATGGGTATTCACTATCCTTAGTGGAAGATTTAAATGTATATAGATTCTATCTTGGTGAAGGAGATCCTCCGACTTCAACTATCGAATTGGCTAACGACGAAGTTATCGTGTCGCCAAATCCTGCTCATGATCAAGTAACTATTCAACTAAAAGAAGGTAATAGTGAGATGAAAAATGTTGGACTATTTAATCTGAATGGTCAATTAGTATTAGAGAAAAACATATCTTATAACAATACAATTACATTGGACATTGTAAGTCTTCCTACTGGAGTTTATTATTTAAGAATTGATTTGGGTGACGAAGTGGTTTCTCAAAAAATTGTAAAACAATAAATTAAGTCGATTCAGTTTTTAAGGTAAAAAAAGAGAGCAGATCTACATTTAGATTTGCTCTCTTTTTTTAAGATACCATTTCCTTCAACTCTTTCACCAGCAATTTCCGATACAATTTTTCTTCAAAAGTTTTTGGATTTTCAAGTTGCATGCGTTCCAAATATGGCAGCGTTTTTTCAGGTGTTCCAGAACTTATCAATCCTTTTAAAATAGTCATCAATTTTCCCGAAGTCGTACTTGTCTTTTTCTTTAATGATTTCAAAGCTTTCCCAATAACTTGTTCTTCTTGGGTAAAATCAGTCCCAAAAGGAAACACCGGAAATAAGCCTTCTTTTTTATACGACTCTAATTGTGCTTGAATGGTTTCTGGAAAATTATTTCTAAAAATCTCTGGCACCTCGTATTCTGGCGAAAGTTTCCCAGAATATTTCGCCCTGGTTATCAATTCATTTTGGAAACGTGAATCTGCAATTTGAATCAACTCCTTAATAATTTCCTCATCCGTTTTTCCTCGAATAAAGGCAATTCCATATTCCGTAATCACGATGTCCCGAAGGTGGCGAGGAATAGTGGTGTGTCCATAATTCCAAACAATATTAGATTGAACTTTCCCTCCTGAAGTACGAGTAGATCGAAGTTGCAAAATCGAATGACCATCAGGTAAGGCATGCGCCATATCTACAAAATTATATTGCCCTCCTACTCCACTAATCACATTTCCATCTTCCAATCCATCAGAAACGGCAGCTCCACTCAAGGTCATCATCAAACAAGTATTTATAAATCTTGCATTTTTTCTGTGCAGTCGATCTATTTCTTCATGTCCATAAAGTTGGTTGATTTTACGAACACTCTTCATGTGAATTTGTCGTCGCTTTCGTTCAGGCATTGCTCGGAGCCATTGGTAAAATTGAGTTGGCCCTAAGAAAAAACCTCCATGAATAATTGCTCCATTTTTTAAATGATCTCCTAAACATCTTGAGATTATAGTTTCGGAACATTCATCCTTATTCAAATCTGCTTCGACACTTGAACCATCTAGGAAAATGATTTTACCGTTTTGATATTTAATTTTTTCCTTAAAAATTCCAAAATATTGTAAGAAGTCAAAATCTTTTTGAGTCAGTTGAGCAGAGATAGCACCACGACTTTTTAGTAGATAAAATGCCTCTGGAGTAATTTGATTTTCAAAAATAAAACCCTCATTGATCAGCCGTTGGAGAATGACATGATCATAAACTTTTCGCTTCATAATTCCGCTGTCCACCAAAAACATAAAACTATCTACCAACATTTCAGTCGCGCCAAAAAGACCCTCTTCAAATACATTCGTACCTCCTACTCTATCAATAATTTTTTCAAACTTTTTATCTATTTTTAAATCTTTCAAAATACCTCGATAAAGATGATTCCCTTCATGTCTCATTTTCAAAGCATAAACCAATGCATCTCCCAATGACCCAATTCCGACTTGCAATTCTCCATCATCCTTGACCAAAGTACTTCCTAGTAAACCAATCAGATAATCCGCATCAGAGACCGACATTTTAGGTGGCCCAAAAACTTTGAAATCATCTTCTGGATTATCTATAATATAATCAAACGATGCTACCGGAATGTCAGCATCACCATACAAATACGGCAAATTTCGATTCACTTGTCCAACGAAAACTATTTTCTTATCCTTATCTTCTTCCATGATATCGGTGGTGACATCTGCATTACAACTCAAGCTCACTCGTTTTTTATCCAAAGAAATATTAACCATCTGACCAATGACATTAACCCCTCGATCCATCAAATCTCTTACCACGTGTGTATAATTACAACTGATATAATCTCTTTGAGCTTGTAAATTGTGGGTGAATTTTCCGGCTGGAAAATAAAACTCGATGACTTTAATATTTGAAGGAAGTTGATTTTTGGTTCGATCCAACTCGTAAGACAAATCAGGATAGTCTTCGAATACTCTATCGGCAAAAGGATCCATAAACCTTTTTTCCAACAAACTTTTCCCTTTGGGTTTTTCTAAAGTTAGTGCCGTAAGAATGGTTAAATTTATTTCTGGATCCTGTTTAGCTCGATCATAAATTGCATTGACAAAATGATTGGGTTTGCCTGCACCAAGCGGAAGCCCAAGTACTATTTTTTTCCCAACTCTTTCAATTATCGTATCTACGCAGGCTTGAGTTTGAGAAAAAAAACGAGACATAGATTTTTTAGTTTCTACCATGTTTTGATTATTTGTAAAGTGATACACGTTTTTCATTTTCTCAAAATAATCAGGAAAAATGATTTAAAGGATGATAAAAATCATTTAAGAAAGTAATAAAAATCAGGGAAGTTATTTTGCATAAAACATAATTTGAAAAAATAAAAAAGCTCACCTGATCTCTCAGATGAGCTTTCAAAACTCTACAATCAATATTTTATAAGTTTTAACACAACTTAGATCGACACATTCGTTTTAGGGCCAGCTGCAACTATTTTATCCACCACTTTTGACTCAAACGCTTTGAAATTATTTTGGAATAATCCAATTAATTTCTCTTTCGTTTTATCATAACCTTCTTTGTCCTCCCACGTATTTTTCGGAACTAAAATTTCAGCAGGAACTCCTGGGCAACTTACTGGAATTTTGAATCCAAACTCAGCATCCTGAACCATGTCCACATTATCAAAATCACCGTTTTGGATCGCATCAATAATTGCTCTAGTGTATTTTAGTTTTATTCTAGAACCTACACCATGAGCACCACCTGTCCAACCAGTATTGACTAACCAAGCTTTAGCATTATGTTTTTCGATTTTTTCCGCCAACAACTCTGCATACTTGTTAGGATGCCACATCATAAATGCTGCACCAAAGCACGCACTAAAAGTTGCTTCTGGTTCGGTTACACCCATTTCTGTTCCGGCAACTTTTGCAGTATAACCAGAGATGAAATGATAACTTGCTTGTTCAGGAGTTAATTGGCTCACCGGAGGTAAAACTCCAAAGGCATCACAAGTCAAAAAGATCACATTATTAGCATTTCCTGCTATACATGGAATCTGAACATTATCAATAAAATGGATAGGATAAGACGCTCGAGTATTTTGTGTGATGGAAGTATCTGAGTAATCCACTTTCCGAGTAACTGGATCGTAAACTACATTTTCCAAAACAGTTCCATATCGGATTGCATTATAAATATCAGGTTCATTTTCAGCCGATAAGTCAATTGCTTTAGCATAGCAACCTCCTTCAATATTGAACACCCCATCGTCTGTCCAACAATGCTCATCATCACCAATCAGTTTTCGTTTTGGATCAGCACTCAAGGTGGTTTTACCCGTACCTGACAATCCGAATAAAACAGAAACATCTCCTTTTTCACCCACATTAGCAGAACAATGCATTGGCAGTACATTTTCTAAAGGCATCAAATAATTCATGATAGAGAAAATTCCTTTTTTCATTTCTCCTGCATATTCAGTCCCCAGAATAACGACTTCTTTTTTCTCCAAACTAAGATCAACACTTGTCTTAGAGGTCATTTTGGAAGTGTACCGATTGGCAGGAAATCCTCCACCATTGAAGATCACATAATCAGGTTCTCCAAAATTAGCAAGCTCTTCCTCGGTAGGCATGATTAACATATTTTGCATAAAAAGTGCATGATATGCTCTCGTACAAATGATCCGAACTTTAATTCTATACTTCTCATCCCAGCCTGCAAATGCGTCCACTACAAATAATCGCTCTCTCGTATTAAGGAAGTCGATAGCACGCTCATGGTTAATCATAAACACATGCTCATCTAGTTCGATATTAATATCACCCCAATCAATATTATTTTCTGAAGCCTCATTTTTTACGATACGTTTATCTTTTGGACTTCTACCAGTCTTCTCTCCAGAGTAAACTAACAATGCTCCTACATCTGAAATTGCTGTACCTTTTTCATGCCGTAGACCTATTTCATATAATATAGGTACACTACTATTTCGGTGTATTTCTTTGACGTCTATATTGTATTGATTTAAATTAAAATCCATTTTAAGAAGGTATTTAAAAGGTGATAAAAATTATTTTGAAGTTCAAATTAACTAGTATTCCAGCTTTTATTAGGTGACTTTTATTTCCATATAATGATGATTATTATCACCATTCATTGAAAACGGTAAGATCGAAGATGTTGAAAACTAATTAATATCACCTCCCTGTAGTGATTTTTATCAATATCAAATATCACCTCTTTCTGTATTTTTAGAAAGCAATCTGAATCGTAATAAATGGATTTTTAAAATTCGATCTCTTACGATATCCTTTCACTCATTAAAAATATTCAAAATGAAAAACATTAAAAACCTTAAAACATTCTGGATTCCGTTTATTTTTTTATTTGGCTTTTTGATTCAAATGAATACTAGTTGTGACTTTGGTCCACCTGAAGGTTCGAGAGCCAAGCAAGCAGAAAGAGGTAAATTAATCTTTGAACAGCAATGTAAAAGTTGTCATGGTATGGATGGTGTAGCTGCAACGGTAGATACTTTACAAACCAAAGCAAAAGATCTAACGAGGATTAACAAAAGAAGAAAAACTACAACATTTCCAGTAGAAAAAATTGCAAGATTCATCGATGGAAGAAACTTAGTTAAAGCTCACGGGCCAAGAGAAATGCCTGTCTGGGGAGAAGTTTATAAAGATGAAGGGATGGATGAAACAGAAATTAAAGGTAGAAAAGGAGAACTTATTGCTTACTTGATGAGTATCCAAGACTATGAATAAATAGAGGTAAGTATTACATTTTTTTAAAGAAAACCCGCATGATAATCATTATGTGGGTTTTCTTTCTGAGCTATAAAATATTTACTTCCGTTTTTTGGCAAGTTTTCTGACTGTTTATAATAGAAGTAGATTAAGAATTTCTACTTAATTCACCTTCGCTTTAAACATAAGTGGATGAAATTTTTATTATTGCCAATATTTTTGATTTTGGGGTTTCAATCATTCAGCCAAATAGATTCTACTTCTTTCGGATTAAAATTAACCGGGGATTTTAGATTTAGAGTAGAGCACGATTGGAATTCTCAAAACTCCAATGGCGTTTTGAGAGATGATCGAAGTAGACTTCGCTATAGATTCCGATTTGGATTAAACTATGTTCTCGATAAAAATTCTTCTTTTGGAGGAAGATTAAGAAGTGGTAATATAAATGATCAGCAAGGCCCTCATATTACTCTAGGTGGCAATCAAGGGGAATTTGGTTTAGTTAAAATTGGTCTTGAAAAATTATTTTATCAATATCAAAGTGAAAGCCTAACAGCGTGGGTTGGAAAAAACACCGCTCCGCTAAGAAAATTAAATGAATTATTTTGGAATGATAATGTGTTCCCAGAGGGCATTGGTTTAAAATATAAATTAAAATTTAAAAAGAAATCCATTCAATCTCTAGGCTTCAATGCCGGTCATTTTATTATCAATTCTAATAATCAGACTTTTAATAAAGATAGTTACTTTCAATTTGCCCAACTCGAATCAAGTCTCTTAGATAATAGAATTACTCTTTTTCCTGCCCTCTATTATTTTAACAAAATCGGTAATATCCCTGACGGAAAACAAACCCATCAATTAGATTACACCATACTTCATTTTGGTAGTCTTTTGAAGATTAACAAGAATTCTGATTTTCAATTAGGTCTAGAATATTATTTAAATTTAGAAAATTACGCTCAGCATGATTCCATTCATTTTAACCTCAGGGATCAAAAAAAAGGATTTATCATTAGTGCAAAGTATGGAGATGTCAAAGAAAAAGGGAATTGGCTCATTCATTTATATTACGCCAATCTAGAAAAATTCTCCATCGTAGATTACTTTGCTCAAAATGATTGGGCTAGATGGGATTATTCTTCCTTCAATGCAGCTGGTTCGAGAATTTCAAATTTTCAAGGCTTTGAATTAAGAATTGGCTATGCGGTCAAAGAAAAATTTACATTAATTCTCAGGTCATATTTAGTAGAAGAATTAATCAGCATTGGTGATTTCAAAGAAAATGGAAGTAGAGTTAGATTGGATTTGAATATTGGTTTTTAGATTCCAAAACGATTTAAGCTGCTGCTCTTTTCAAACGATCATTAATCGCTCGTCCTAGATCTTTTTCAGGAAGCAATTCCGCAATAATCAAATCTAATTCTAAGCTATCTAAATAGCGCATCCCCGCAAAAAGGTTTCTCGCAGCCTCAGAGAAGTCTCTAGATTTTGAGAGGATTATTTGATTTCCTGAAGGAACTTGATCATAATTTTCTGAAAAAGAAATTACACCAATATTTTTTCCATGATACTCTGCAAGAAGCGTTACTGGATTACCAATTTTAAAAGTAGTTCGAGGTGCATAATGGCTTTTTAATTGACCAGGTGCTTGAGGATTTGAAGTAGAATGATGGAGAACTTTTACTGATCCGATAACCGCTTCAATCGTTTCTACTGCTAACCCTCCTTTTCGATAAATAATGGCTTCCTCTCCTTCAAAACCAACAATGGTAGATTCCAAACCTACCTCGCACGATCCGCCATCAAGAATATATGGAATTTTTTCACCTAATTGATTATTCACATGCTCGGCAGTTGTCGGACTAATGTATCCAAATGGATTGGCACTCGGAGCCGCTAGTGGAAAATCTAAATTGCTCAACAGCTCTAAAGTCATCGGATGCTTGGGCAAACGAACTGCCACCAATGATGAACCAGAAGTAACTAGATCAGGAATAATATCTTTTTTGGGAAGTAAAAGAGTAAGTGATCCTGGCATAAATTCACGAGCCAAAAGCATGGCTTTATCGGGAATAGATGCCACATATTTTTCCACCTTTTCAAGGCTGTCCGTATGAATAATAAGTGGATCAAAACTAGGTCGATTCTTTACTTTAAATATTTCTGCCACCGCTCTGCTACTAAGCGCATTCCCACCGAGTCCGTACACAGTTTCAGTAGGAATAGCGACCAATTGCTCATTATTTAGAAGTTCAATTGCTTTCTTAATGTCCTTGCCAATCATGAATATTAAAATAAATTATTGTTGAATTTTGAAAGGACAAAGGTAAGTATTTTGTAAACTTCATCAACTAAAAATTTTCTTCCCTTTCCTGAAAAACTAAATCCACCAACTTGTCTTTTGATAAATTTATTACAAAAAATATATGTATTAAAATGGTTTACTTTCGTTATGATTAGGATTGAACATAGGAACCAACTTTAAACATGAAATTAAAATAACTTCTATTTCCTAATCCTAAAAATAACGAACCATGAGATTTTTATTTTCAATCATGATTTTATTTTTCGTTTCGTCTGCTGCTATAAGTCAACAGAAAAGAAACATTATTTGGTTTACCTCAAAATCACCTTCTGCCACCGAAGGATTTAAAGAAGGACAAACGGTACCAAATCTTTCGATCAAAGATGTCCACAAAAGAAGATTCAATTTATATGATGAATTGGACAAGGTGACCATTATTGATTTAAGAAAAATGGATTGCCAATCTTGCAACCAAAACAATAAATACTTGCAACGATTCTACCAGCAATATTCATTAAATATTATCAGTATTTACGATGATAATCAATCGGTGGAAGTCAAAAATTTTGCTAGCAAAAATGGAATGATGTGGACCAATGTGCAAGACGATGCACCGCCAAAAGAAATTTTGAAAAAGCAACTTGGCTATGCTGAAGGACAACCAAGCTATATCGTTTTATCACCTGACAAAAAAGTGTTGAAAGTATTTTATGATGAAAAAAGTATTGGCAAATTGGGTGCCTTTTTACAGCAGCATTTTAATAATTAGTTATAACACAAAAAGCTCGACTATCATTCGATAGTCGAGCTTTTTTATTTATTTAAAAAGATTAAAATTCGTTATTCCTCGCCAACATGTTTTTTATAAAACTTCCAAACTTCTCTTGCCACATCTCTACCTAATTCTAATCCTGCTACATTATCCGCTTGAATGTGATACCCACCTAAAACTCTTGAAACTCCAGCCATTTCAGCAGTTTCCGTAAAGGTCGGAAATTCCAAAGTTACCATTTCTCCTAAATTATCAGGATCCGTCATCGACCCTGCAACTAACTTAGCTTCAGACCCAAAAGTCTCACTTCCTGTCCACATTTTCAATGCTTCAGCACATCCTCCACTAATAGTACTGTGTCCCGAAACATAACTTGGAAATGGCGGACATAAAAATGTTTCTGGAGAATATGGTCTCCATTGACTACCATCCATTTCTACCATTCCTTTACCTTCTCCTCCCCATGCTTTTATTTTTTGCTTATCATAATATTCGTGTACTAAGGCATAAGGTCGAGCATAATCATAGAACATCTTTGAATCCCATGATGCAATAAAACCATCCATCGCGACTACTTGATTATAAAAATACATTTTTACATCTTGATCAAGGGTATGATTATCTCGCCGAGAAACGTCTTGTGCAAATTTTAACCAATGCCCTGCTTGCTGAACTGACTGAGGACCATCGCGCATAAATTCTACTAATGCTTTTTGGTAATCAGTTAAATTTCCTTGCATTTCGATAACTTCTTGTACCTCTTTTTTTAATTGTTCAGAACCAATCATCGGCGGAGGTCCTGGACGAAATTGGTCACCCGATTTTAACGCTATTGGCTTAACTTTGTCCCAGTAAGGAGTCAAACAAGCAGGTGCATACGTTCCTCCTTTTCCATCTGAAAAATACTTTGGCTGCCAACGATTAGCATCAACATTTTTATCGGCTGAATTTACTGGTTGATAACCAGTATAATCAAAATAGGCTTCACCATTAGAACCTTCTTCCTCTCCATATTGATTAGCACCATCACCTTTCCTTGCCTCAATTACTGCCTTGGCAGCTAAATTTCCAATCCCTTCAGGGGTATTTGGATCCAAAGATTCATTACTCGGATCATAACCTAGTTCTTTCATGAATTTACTAAACAACTCCTTATCAGAATAATAATATTCACTCATGGTTTTAAAAGCTGCATAACTAACCGCAATTTCTTTATTTTTTAGGGTATGCTCTTTAGTAGGTCTTCGATCAACACCTTTAAGATATACAGGTGTAGCTTTTTCATCATACTTTGACCAAGCATCAAAAATTGAAACAAATATTAACCCCAAATATCGAGAAGTAATAGTTGGTCTTGGCTTAAACCTTTCGGTATCGTTAGCGGTGGCAGTTAATGCCATTTGCCCCCACTTATAGGCTATATTTTCAGCGCCTTTGGGTTCATTGACTTCCGTTGGACTTTCTACCTGTTTGGGACTATTTCCTTCTTTACAACCAAATAAAAATAAGGTGGTAATTAATAATAAAACTGATTTTTTCATCTAATTAATCGTTTAATTCAATAAAGTAAAATTGAACATATAGCTTAAGGTATTAACTATTTCTTGTTCAAATTTTAGAAGTAAAATATTACATAAAAATATAAAGCTTAGAAAAACAAACTTCCTTCCAATTTTTACGAAAGAAATAAAACTTTGAATAAAATGAACTAATTAAACCAGGTGATTTTTGTCACCTATTACAAAATAGGAGCTCAACTATTGGATTATAGTTGAGCTCCTATTTTTTTAAATAATTATAAATACAAGAAAATTGAGAAATAACTGCGAAGTGTCAAGTTATGTCGCTGTCAAATCTAGCGTTTCTAGATGTTGAAATTTTTCATAATTTGGAAAAGTAGTTTTAGCTATTTCTAAAGTTTTTACAAATAAGTCATCTTCTCGCAAGTGATAATAACATAAAATCGCATTGTAGAAAATATCTGCTTTAGCCCCAAATTGGTCAACTGAAAAATCAAAATATTTTAAAGCTTCCTGATAATATCCTAGCAAATATAAAATGCCTCCTAGCTCAAATGCCATATCAAAATTCTCATCCAGAGTGAAATAATAGTTCCAAACTTGATGAATCGTCTGCGCCAATCGGGTCCGATCTGTAACAGAAATATGAAGCGCACGCTTTTTGAGTAGCGGCGAAATATTGGTAAATAAAGTAGAATCATATCCACTCAACCGCAACCAAGCAATCATTTCACTTATACTCATCTCGGCTATATGCTTGTACACAAATTTTTTGATCCCATTATAATCATCTGGCCCAAAATCATTGACAAAGTGTTCGTAAGCAATTTTAGTTTCGTGGTAAGTAGCTGGCTTCGATAAAAATAATAAGCACCCCAACTCCAAATGATAGGTCGAAAATTTAGGGAAAATAGCCTGACCTCCTAGCTTTTTACAATAAGCTCCTAAAGCATGATAATTGACCCAAAAAGAAAAACTGCCATGCGTCACCATCTCTGGAAATTTGGCATTTTCTAAATCCCGTATTTCATGAAATCCCTTATCCATCGAAATCAACATCATCCCTTTTTGAGATAATTGCCGAAGATTATGCAGGCATTGAAAGCTTTTGGTTGGAAAAAAAAGATAGGTATCAAAAACTAATTCTCGATACGATTCCAAAATCTCATTTAAGATGGGATCTTGGTAACAAGGTTTTTCTAAAGGAAAATTATAGGGAACTATTTCTATATCTTCAAGTTGAGTAGTTATGTTTTTCCCTTCAGGATTTTCGGAAGATTCTAAAGCAATCGAACAAGTGAAAATTTCCTTATCCTTAAAATAAAAAAGATCCATCGGAAGAGAATCAAAAAAATAATTGGCCAACACCATCAATGGTTGATTCAAATCCTGAGGCAAAATATACTCCTCCGCATAGCGTAATTTTAGCTCCTTACTCTCTATCGCATCAAAATAAGTAACATCTAAAATGCCTCTTTCAAAATAAGTTTGGAACTGTGGATGGTTTTGAAAAAAGACTAAATTCTCCTCCACGATATCACTTAGCACATAACAATATTTTGGCAAATTTAATCCCACCTGTCCAACCAATCGATCTAAGTATTTTAAAATATGAAATGCCAATCGACCATGCCCCGCCCCCACTTCTAAAATATAAACTTTCTCATCTAGCTGCCCCTTCCCTGCTAAGTCTTTTAGAAAACCAAAAATCAATTCAGCATAGGTTTTTCCCACCAAAGCATTACTGGTCAAATTGTGTGGAACGATTCCTTTTCGCCAAGCATCGATTCCAGTTTCTTGATAGTAATCTCGATTAAGTTGCCAGATTAGACTTTCAGAAAAAGGTTTGATAGGATCTATTAGAAATTTTTTCTTTTCCATAAGACAAGTGAGTTGGTGATAAAAATCAATCCAAAACTCGATCAGCTTGTACTCAAATATGAGAAAGTAAAAACTAAAAAAGTGATAAATAGTAGATGTAAGGTAAGGCTTATTTATTTAATGATGATTTTGTGTTGATTGTGAAAAAAGATGAAAAATCAGTAATCAAAATCGCTATAATTTTGTTGAAAATGCATTACTCAATCAAATAACATAATAAATGAATCGAATAGAATTAATAGAAAAAGAGTTAGTAGAATTAAAAAGAACTTTAAGGGATCATGAGCTTTATCAGTTGTTATCTGAAATTGATGATATAAAAATTTTCATGGAAAAACATGTTTATGCCGTTTGGGATTTCATGTCATTACTCAAAGCACTTCAAAATAAACTTACCTGCGTTTCGCTACCATGGAAGCCAGTAAAAAATGCTAAAACTGCGCGTTTTATTAATGAAATAGTCTTTGGTGAAGAAAGTGATCTCAATGAGGTAGGTGTTCCAAAAAGTCATTTTGAAATGTATCTCGAGGCAATGCAGGAAGTAAATGCGGATACAACAAATGTGATGAATTTGATCAATTCCATCACGACTTTAGATGACGTCAATCTACATTTAACAAAAGCTAATTTGAAAACAGCAGAGAAAAACTTTTTAGACTTCACTTTTAGAACCATTAAAACTAATGAGGCTCACAAAATTGCAGCTGCCTTTACTTTTGGAAGAGAAGACTTAATTCCAGATATGTTTATTGAAATTATTAATCAATCAAGTAAGCAGGGAAAAAATAATTTTCCTAAACTAACTTACTACTTGGAAAGACATATAGAAGTAGACGGAGATGAACATGGCCCCCTTTCCCTTGAGATGATTTCAGAACTATGTGGGGAAAGTAATGAAAAGTGGAATGACGCTTTAGAAATTGCAAAAAATGCTTTAACCCAAAGAATTTATCTATGGGATGAAATAGCCAGAGAAATAAAAGAAAAAAAGAAAGCTTTTACTTATAATATGGCATAAAACTACAAGTGGGGCGATACGCCCCACTTGAGTTTTCGTAAAATAGTTCTTAACGGTGGAAGTGGCCTAAAAGGAAAATATATAAGCAATCAGCTAGAAGTTACCTTTTACCATTGAAGTTGTTTAAAGACTTAGAGACTGTTTTGAATTATGTCGCTAATTTTTTTATGCGTCTTTTTTCACC
>CAYGRM010000062.1:0-4305 GCA_964352225.1 uncultured Saprospiraceae bacterium
CATTGTGTCTTTGCCAATGAGGTTTTGAGCCTAAATCTCGAATTAATTTAATTGAAGTTTGCCAATCTTCAATATTAATATCAGGTGGTGGACAAGGAGGAACGATGAAACCAAGATTAATTCTCACACCTGCCACATCTCCCGAAATTAATTTATCTCCCATCTGCCAAGCTATATGATGAACTGCGTGACCTGGAGTATGCCAACCAACAACTTTTACATTTCCAAAATCTACTTCTAGTTTATCATCACAAGAAATCAGATTCTCTTCTTTTATGGGATTCATTTGTCCCCAGAGTTCGTCCATTTTTTCTTGATAAATTCGTTTTGCTGAACTCATTAGTTTCTCAGGAGAAGCTAGATGCCTGTACCCAAGAGGATGCACATATATTTTCGCTCCCATATCTCCAAATACCCAAGCTGCGCCTGCATGATCTAAATGAATATGAGTCAGGAATACATGCTTAATATCTTCCACCTGAAATCCAACTCGTTCAATTTCAGATTTTAATTTTGGGTAAGTGGAGTGTGGTCCTGTCTCAAAAAGAATGGGGCCATTATCAGTCTCTACAAGGTAGGAAGCAATAGTTTTGTCTTGATGTAAAAAACCTAGATCTAAAGTATGAATCATATTAAAATTATTTTAGAAGACAAGTAACGACATTTGTATCAAAATAAAAAGAGGATAGTTTCACACTTAATAAAACCATCCTCTTTTTAATTGAGTATTAATCTTCTGATTTTGGCTTAAAATTAAGACTAACTGAATTGATGCAATACCGTTGTCCTGTAGGAGGGGGGCCATCATTGAAAATATGTCCTAAGTGACCTCCACAATTTGAGCATAATAATTCCGTCCGAATCATAAAATGACTTTTGTCTACCTTTTTTTCAATATTTGCAGAATCTAATTCTCCCCAGAAACTTGGCCATCCACAACCAGAGTGAAATTTATGCTCACTCTCAAAAAGTTCGTAATCACAGGCTGCGCAAGTGTAAGTTCCCACTTCATCGAAAGCATTGTATTTTCCAGTACCTGGTCTTTCTGTTCCAGCTTCTCTTAATATTCTATATTCTTCTGGAGTTAATTGTTCTCTCCACTCTTCATCTGTTTTATTGACTTTATAATTCATGATTTTAATTTTTGATTAAAGAAATAAAACATAAAATTAAATATTTAGTTTAATTTTTAATATTTCGAAATAGTCATTACTCATTTATAAATTTCTTTACTTGTTAATTTTAAAAAAATAAACCGCCAAAATAAAAAACGCTTCAAGATTAATTCCTAAAGCGTTTTTCATTTTTCAGAGAAAATAAATTTTATCCTTCAAAGTGAAGAGAGACGGTAAAAGTTCGTGATATTATTTTTTCTATAACACTTGACTGATCTAGATTTTCATTGTAAATCAATACATTTCCTAAACCTTGGGAAACCTTAAATTCCGGAGAAAAAATAAAAAATGGGAAAAAGAATTGAACTCCTGCACCGACTTCAAAAGCAAAATCTGTAGGAGCTATTCTAACTAATTCATTCGCTTGTCGTGTTCTAGAATCACTTGCCACATCAAATGAATATTTTACTCCTGCAATTACAAAAACCCGCTTATCCTTAAATGGGGCAGATTTATACCTTATATGAAAAGGTAATTCGACAAATACGGATTCCACTTTTCGAGTGTAGGGTCTTCGATCACTATTGGCAGCTGAATATCCAATATTTCTCTCTGCAAAGGAAAGGGTAGGCAAAAATCGAAAGTCAAAATATTGACCCACTTTCAAATTACTAACAATTCCTAGATTGAATCCTGGACCTGAAACCGCTTGAGCAGTAGCTATACTATCATTTAAGATGAAATCATCAGAATGGAAAACTCTAAACCTTGATGTATTATAACCTAAAGTGATTCCAAAATAATAAGCCTTTTGCTGAAAATCGAGAAAATTATAATTACCTCGTGCATATTTTTGGGCATGAGCACTTGGAGCTAAAAAGCAAAAAAGAAGTGCAAGTAGGGCTATTTTATACCCGTGTAAATGGAGCAGATTCCTAAACTTAATCGTTTGCATGTATTTGATTTAAATCCAGTTTTATCTAAAACTTTTAAAAAATTGTTTCCTTCAGGAAATGCCTGAACTGATTCGTATAAATAACTGTAAGCTCTTTTGTCTTTTGAAGTAATTCTTCCAATCAAAGGTAGGATATACTTAAAGTAAAAATTAAAAGCTTGTTTTATTGGGAAAACCGAAGGCCTAGAGAACTCTAGTACAATCAGTTTGCCATCTTTTTTCAAAACACGATTCATCTCTGCAATTCCTTTCTCTAAATTTTCGAAATTTCGTACTCCAAATGCAACGGTAATTGCATCGAAGGTATTGTCTTCGAACCTCAAATTTTCAGAATCACCAACTTCCATTTTGATGATATTTGAGATATTCCTTTTTTGAATCTTTTTCTTTCCGATCTCCAACATCTCCTTCGAAATATCAAGCCCAATAATTTCAGTAGGGTTGAGGCGCTTAGTCATCTCAATAGCCACATCACCAGTTCCCGTAGCCACATCAAGAATCTTTTTTGGATCTATTTCTTTTAACTCATTAATAGCTTTTTTTCTCCATATAGTATCTATTCCTAAAGAAAGAAATCTATTCAGAAAATCATAATAAGGTGCAATGTTATCAAACATCTTTGAAACTTGACCTTTTTTATTTTCATCCTGTCTGTAGGGCTTAATATGTTCTGCCATTATTTGGAAATTTTTAGTTCAGAAATTCCTTGCAAAGATATTATTCTGAACGTGATTAAATTTAATATTTAAAAAATTTAGGTTTTTTTTTAGAAAAAATTCAAAAAAGATTAAGAAAAATTGTCACAATAGATTCTGAATATTCAGCAATATTTTTCTTGAAAAAATTTGGATTTATCCGATTGTTATTCCTGCTTTTATGTCGCTTTTTATAAAAAGTATGATCAAACAACATATTAACATTAAGAATTCAATTAAGTTGGAATGATTTGTAAAAAATAAAAAACTATATTTTATCACGTCACAAAACCATAGTTTCAGCATGAAACTTTTTTTTTTACTGAATTACATTGTGAACATAAGCGATCGAGGTCGTTCCGTAAAAACCGGGGAATTAAGACTTTGTCAAAATCAGAAATTTAGGACTATTCCTAAACCGTTTAAATTTAAGAATCTCTAAACAACCTTTTTGACAAGTCTTATTCTCGATCTTTTTTTGAAACCATATTACATAACCGATTATCTAAACCAATTTTAAAATTACATGCAACTAACCACAAGATTAACTAAACAGCCTTCTTTCCTATTTCTGTTTATACTACTATCTTTTCAGGTTCATGCAAAAAACGACAAATTTCCAGGTTACATTATTACTCTTGACGATGAAAAAGTGGAAGGAGAAATAATTACAGGAAGTATTACTGACAACGAAGTGAAGATTCAATTCATCGAAGAGGGAGAAGACAAAAAGGAAACCTACAAAGCAAAACAGCTTAAAGGCTACGGCTACGAATCCATTGAGGAAGATGATTTAGGACTAGAGTATAAAAGATGGATTCATTACGAACAGCAAAAAGTGGATTATCCTCCTAAACCATTTGCATCAACTACAGTTTTCATGCAACGAGAAGAAGGAGGGGCTTTAACCCTTTTCTGTTATTACGTAGAAGTTAGAAATGATCGAAAAAATCCTTATCAATATCATTATTATGCTAAAGATGATAATGGAGATTTAGTGAAGATTGATAAAAATGAATTTAGAAAGGTTGCTGGTAAATTATTTAAAAATTATACAGCAATGTCATCTAAAATCGGAAGAAAGGATTTTGAATATAAAAACTTAGATCGCATGGTTAGAGACTATAATTTTTGGGTCGAAAATCAACACAATGCGAACGAGTACAGAGTAGCATTAAAACAATAAATGAGTTTTAATTTGAAAAGTGGTGCAGGAATATTAGTAGGAGATGTCTTCCTGCACCCACTTTTATAGTCACGAAGGGTTACTTACTTTTTAATATTAGTTTTTGTTTTATGTCGATTTACATTTAGTAAAGGCTAAAAAGTAAATCAAAATTAATGGCGCATAATTCTATTGGTTAAAGTCAGCGTTCTGCAAAGAACTCTGACTTTTTTTTATGCAAAAACTCAAACCATTTTGACTCCTTTTTTTTATACAAAAATGGATCAAAACAAGCCTTTTCCATGTGGAAAATTCCACCCCTCAAAATTCCTTGCCGTCAATCAAATTGCTTATCTTTGCACCTGTTTTGAGAAA
>CAYGRM010000062.1:4315-22782 GCA_964352225.1 uncultured Saprospiraceae bacterium
TTTTATAACCAATAGTAATAAAAGAAACACTTAAGATTTATGGCAAATGATGGAAAAATTATTCCGGTAAATATTGAGGATGAAATGAAATCAGCATACATTGATTATTCAATGTCTGTAATCGTTTCAAGAGCCTTGCCTGATGTAAGAGATGGTTTAAAGCCGGTTCATAGAAGGGTACTTTTTGGAATGACTGAATTAGGTCTTTCTTACAATAAAGCTCATAAAAAATCCGCTCGTATTGTAGGGGAGGTTTTAGGAAAATATCACCCTCATGGTGATACCTCTGTTTATGACGCAATGGTTCGGATGGCTCAAAGTTGGTCGCTAAGATATCCACTAGTAGATGGACAAGGAAACTTTGGCTCGATGGATGGTGATAGTCCAGCAGCAATGAGATATACCGAAGCTCGGTTAAAAAGGATTAGCGATGAAATGCTAGCTGATCTAAATAAGGAAACTGTTGATTTTCAATTAAACTTTGACGACACACTAAAAGAACCAACTGTTTTACCTACCAAAGTCCCCAACCTTTTAATTAATGGAGCTTCTGGGATCGCAGTAGGGATGGCTACAAATATGTTGCCGCACAACTTAACAGAAGTTATCAATGGAACCATTGCCACTCTCGAGAATCCAGAAATTACCATAGAAGAATTAATGCAGCATATTACTGCTCCAGATTTTCCTACCGGAGGAATGATTTATGGATATAATGGAGTTCGTGAAGCCTTCCATACTGGAAGAGGAAGGGTAATTGTCAGAGGAAAAGCAGATATTCAAACTAGTAAAAGTGGAAAAGAAACAATTATCATCTCTGAGATCCCTTATCAAGTAAATAAGGCTTCACTAGTTATGAAAATTGCTGACTTAGTTAATAATAAAAAAGTGGTAGGGATTAGTGATGTTCGTGATGAGTCAGACCGTACAGGAATGAGGATTGTGGTGGAAGTAAAACGGGATGCTATGGCAAATGTCATTTTAAGTCAATTATTTAAGTACACTCCTTTACAATCCTCTTTTGGTGTCAACAATATTGCATTAGTCAAAGGGCGACCGATGTTATTGAATGTGAAGGATATGCTTGAAGAGTTTATCGAATTTAGAATTGAGGTGATTGTTCGAAGAACTCAATTTGAATTGCGAAAAGCGGAAGAGAGAGCTCACATTTTAGAAGGATTATTGATTGCCATTGACAATTTAGATGAAGTAATCAAATTGATTCGTGCTTCAAAAACTGTAGAAGACGCAAAGAATGGCTTAATGGAAAGATTTGAATTAAGTGAAATTCAAGCCAAGGCCATTTTGGAAATGCGACTTCAGAAGTTAACTGGACTTGAAAGAGATAAAGTTAGAGCTGAGTATGATGAATTAATTAAAACTATTGCTAACTTAAAAGAAATCTTGGCTAGCGTTGACTTGCAAAAAGTAATCGTCAAAGAAGAGTTAGAAGATATTAAGGAAAGATATGGAGATGAAAGAAAAACTGAAATTAATTTCCAAGGAGATGGCGAGATTAATATAGAAGATCTTATTGCTGATGAAGAAGTAATCATTACCATTTCTCACTTAGGATACATAAAGCGAACCAAATCCTCTGAATATAGAAAACAAGGACGTGGAGGAAGAGGTTCAAGAGGATCTAAAACTAGAGATGAAGATTATATTGAACATGTGTTTGTAGCAACCACACACAATTACTTGTTGTTGTTTACAGAAAATGGACAATGTCATTGGTTAAGAGTTTATGAAATTCCGGAAGCTACGAAAACATCTAGTGGAAGAGTTATCCAAAACCTTCTTTCAATTCCTAAGGAAGATAAAGTTAAAGCATATATAAAAATCACCGATCTTAATGATGAAGAGTTCATTAATAACAACTATATCGTTTTTGGAACTCGAAAAGGTATTATAAAGAAAACACAAGTTGAAGCCTTCTCTCGACCAAGAGCTAATGGAATCAATGCAATTACCATTAATGAAGGAGATTCTTTGTTAGAAGCAAAATTAACTAATGGAAACTCTGAGATATTGATGGCTATTAAAAGTGGTCGTGCCATCCGATTTAATGAGACAAAGGTTCGTCCTATGGGACGATCTGCTGCAGGTGTCAGAGGGATCACCCTTGCTGATGAAAATGATGAAATGGTTGGCTTAATCTGTATTGATATTGAAGATAAAGAAACAACTATCATGGTAGTTTCTGAAAAAGGAAATGGTAAACGAACGGAACTTGAAGACTACAGAGTGACTAACCGTGGTGGAAAAGGAGTAAAAACGATCCAAGTTACTGATAAAACAGGGGCTCTGATTGCTCTTAAAGCAGTAAAGGATGAGGACGACTTAATTATTACTAGTAAAGAGGGGATTATGATCAGAATAGGGGTAAATGAAATCAGAGTTATGGGACGAGCTACCCAAGGTGTTAGAGTGATTCGATTAGATGATGATGATGCAATTGCAGATGTTGCTGTGATTACAGAATCAGATGATGAAGAAATAGAAGTAACCGAATCAACCGAGGTTGAGGAAGCAAATGAACAGGAAAGTGAATCAAATGAAGAGGGTAGTGGTGATGAAGAAGAATAATCTTAACAGAGTTTAACAATTAAAACCATTTTTTAACTTATTCTAAAATGTCTCTTGCTGCTTTTATAACGTCTTAATAATAAGTTGTCAAAAAATAATAATCCAACTTTTTCACGCGTTTGCACAAGTGAATATATTTAATCAATAAATTATTAAAACTGAAGAAATGAAAAAAACATTCCTTTTTTTACTTACATTTTTAGTGATAGGAGCTAGTTCAATTCAAGCTCAAGACACGAAAGCAATCAAAAAAGCAATCAAATCCTCCTCGAAGGCACTAAAAAAATATAAAACAGATCCATCCAATACCAGTAAATTAGAAGAAGCTCAGCAAGCTTTGGAAGATGCCATGAAAATGGAAGGAGCGGATAATATGCCTGAAACTTGGAACGCTAAAGCTGCTATTTACCAATTCATTGCCGAAAATGAATTAAATACTCGCCGTGGTTTAGAATTAGATGCGCAAGCTAAAAGCGGTGATCTAACTCAACCTGTAGCGGTCGAATACACTTTTGCTAGTCCTGATGCGCCCAGAATTGCTTATGAAGCACATCTTAAATCTCTAGATTTAACTGAAAAGAGTAGTGGGAAATCAAAAATTATTAAAGAATTAGAAATCACTACTAGACAACTAAACGATATAGGTTTATATTCTTATGAGAATAAAGATTATCAAAGTGCTTACAAATTATTCAATGCCTTAGTTGCTGCGAATGAAGTTGTAAAAAGCAACGGTGGTAAACCTTTATTGGATGATGATGAGAAGGTAGAGAACATGACTTTTTATGCTGGACTTGCTGCTCAATATGCTGGAATGGATGCTGAGTCAATTGTGATTTTCAAAAAATTACATGGGCAAGGAAGTAAAAAAATCGAAGTTTATGATGCATTATTTAAAGCAAATATTGGAAAAAATGATGCAGTCGCTCTTAAATACTTAGAAGAGGGTAGAGCTATTGATCCTGAAAATATAAATCTTTTATTTACTGAAATAAATTATTATTTGAAAAAAGGTCAATACGATGTTCTTGAAGGGAAATTGCAAGAAGCAATGGATAAAGAACCAGAAAATGCAAGCTTAAGAGCTGTTATGGGTAATGTCTATAATGACTTCTACAAAAAAGAGGAAGATACAGCAAAGGCTAAGGAGTATTTTGATAAAGCGGAAGATTATTATAAGCAAGCTTTAGAAATCAATGATGAAAGTTTTGAAGCATTGTATAGCCTTGGAGAATTAAATTATAACCGTGCTGCTGGCTTAGTTTTAAAATACAATAATCTACCATTGACTGCTACACAAAGGGATGCTGATGCTCTTAAGGCTGAATACCAAAATGCCTTTGACAAAGCTTTACCTTATTTCTTAAAAGCAGATGATTTAAATGACCAAGATTTCAATACAATCTTAGCGTTAAAAGAGATTTATGCTAAGAAAGATGATTTTACAAACTCTAATAAGTACAAAGCAAGATTAGAAGCAATGAAATAATTTTCATTCAAAGAATTATTTTAAAAACGATCCTGCGGAATTTCTGCAGGATCGTTTTTTGTTTTTGTAGTCTGTTGGCAACGGACGATACAAAAAATCCGATAATTAATATTATGTTAAGTATTTACTTTATTAAAGGCACCCTATTTAGCTAAGCTCCACCAAAATACCATGCATCAATGTGCTTTAAGAATATTTTAGTTAAATTTTCAGCATCTGAAATCCCCCTATGATGTATTCCATCAAAATCAAATCCTTCTCGTTCAACAGCTGATTTCAAACCAATAGGTTTCTTCAAATCCCTGATTTTTTGATATTGTTTTCTTAAATCAATATGGTGTTCACACCAATCGTCATCCAACTGATGCAAGGCACAATCTCGCTCAAAAATGATTTTATCAAAATTCCCCCATGAACAAAGAAAATAATCTTCGTCATACATATTTCCCCAATCTTTAAACTCTTCAATTACAATTGGAAAAGTTTTAGCTCGATTGACATCTTTTTGTGTAATTGAAGTTAATTGCTTACAAAATGGAGATAAGAATGGATGCAAAACGGGTTTAACAAAGCGATTATAACTTCCAAGCTCTTCGCCAAATCGATTCAACAAAATGGCTCCAATTTCAATCGTTTCTTGCTCTCTATCCATGGTATTACCCTCCCAACATGTTGCCTCTAAATCGTATATGATATAATTCACAATTATTAATTTTTACAGATCCCCTACCCTTTTTCTTTTAATATTTTTTTTAACTCCGCAATCTCGTCGTATAATCCATCAATCTTTTTTTCTAGATCCTGATTATTATCCATTGTCATTTCATCTACAAAAATGGCATTGGCTAAAGACATTCCAAATATTCCTCCAATTAAGACTATTAGAACGAAATAAAATCTTGTTAGTCCAGCTATTAAATAACTGTCAGGATAATCGCCCAATATTGAAGCTGGAATTTCATTCCAGCCTTCTACTGTAAACAATTGAAAAATGGAATATGCTGCTATCCCTGGATTGCCAAAATACTCAGGTGCTATTTCTCCAAAAAAATGACAGGTGAAAAGAGCAAACATAAAGTTTAAAAATGCTAATGCTATGATCACAAAAACTGAAGCTTTTAATGCTCTCCCAAGACCAGCTATGATCATAGAGATTCTAGGTACAAATTTCATCAATTTTACCAGCCTGATCATTCTAAACAATCTCAGAACTTTTAAGATTCCATAATCATGTGCAACAAAGAATGGAACGAAAGTCATCAACGAAGGCAGACTTAAAATCACTATTATAAAATCAAATAGATTCCAATTATCTGCAAAATATGCCCTTGATTTATAAGTTCTTAGCTTTACTGTTGCCTCAATAACAAAAAGTAAAATAAAAAAATGATCAATATTAACTAGAATCCTGTTGAGGTATTCATTATTATGAATATCTGGAAAATACAGAAGGCAAATAATGATAGCATTTATAACAATTGCAATCATCATATTTTTCTCAGATAGAAAAAATTTCTTAAGCATTTTAAATTCTAATTAACTTACTGTAAAGTATTGGTATTCAGATGGTTAGAGTTTTTAGCTAGCTTTGCAACTCTTCTAATTTAAATGTTTTCCATTTGATAGCATTTTCAAAACCATAATTATCAAGTCGATTATGATAAAAGAATAATACCTTAAAATCTTCGCTAATAATTAACCCTTTTTTATTAAATTTTAATGGCATTAATGCATGATATGATCCTAATTTTTTAATCCCTTCTCGGATCAAATCTTCTGTTTCCCAAGAGATTTCATTTGTTAATAAAATCTCCCCATTTTTTTCCATTTCAAATAAAACTTCTCGGAGTTTATCCGTAGCATTTTTCAATTCACTCAAGGGGAAAATATAATCTTCTGGAGGCAATCTTAAAATACCATAAATATCCAAATTTGGGTTTTGAGCAAGCAACATATTGAAGGCCACATATGCTATCAAGTGACTGCTTAGGACTAAATTATCCTTATAATATCTGTCGAGGATTTTACTTCCTAATCTTCTTGTATATTCATTTTCTCTCTGCCTGTCCTCAACGACTTTTCCATTTGTATAAAAATATTCTTTCAGGTCTACGGACTTATCTTGAAAATCAAAGCTATTCCCTTTTTTATCCACAAAATTTCCTAAAACATCCATAGGCTTTCCAAGCGTCAAATTAATGTCAGAGCTTTGGGAAAAGGTATCCCAAATAAACTTCATAGTTTTTCTTAGGCTGTAACTTTCATCTCTTGAAGCCTTAAAATACATTTCCTTTCCAGTATTTTTGAGATGATTCTCTATTAGAAATTTACCCTCCAAAACAAAATGATAACTTAAAATGACAGGTACGATAAATATCTTTTCTTCTTTTCCATTTTGGTAATTACTCCTTTGTGCCTCGACTGCTGTTCCCATCATTCCTAATTTAAATTTATTTTCCATAGCCCCCGATCTTGATCGAGTTCCTCCTGGGAAAAATAAACTACTTGTGCCACGTTCTAAAGACTGTTTAGACATAACTTTAAGTGTCTCCAAATAAATAGGATTTTTCTTTCTACGATCAATTCGATACGCACCTAATCGATTCATAAAATAAGCAGTATAGCCAGTATTATAAAGATTTAACCCCGCGCCAAATGAGCAAAAAGGAACTCCTACTATTTGATCCATAATATATCCTATCAAAATAGAATCTAAATTACTAAAATGAGTAGGAACATATACCACCGTCCCAATTTTAGAAAGTTCACGAACTTCCTCAGCTGCTCCATATACTTTTAACTTGTCTGCCAACTGATGCGTACTCCCCCATAATCTTCTAAGATTACGACTGGAAGCAGTTTTCAGCAATCGACCAAAAAATATTCTTAAAAATTTTCTTGCAAATTTAAATGTCCCCTCATTAAAGGTAGCTACGATCTCCTCAGAGTATAGGTGTATTATCTTTTTTAAGATTTTTAAATTTGCTTCTTTACTTTCTTCTTCTTCATTATCTAAAATTAGCTTGCGACTAATTTTTCCCCAAAATACTTTCTCATTGGGAGGATCAACTTTCCAAGGTTCTTCCTTTATCCTAATCCGCTCGCTGTAGATCGTTTTTGCAATAAGTTTACTTATTTCATCATTCGATTTATTTTTATATCGGTCAAAAACTTCTTGATTGATCGCTTCGATAAAGTTAGCTCGATCAGCATGAAGCTTATGAATATTCCAATCCTTGATATTTGGAAAGACATGTGGAAATGGCCCTTTATTTTTAATCATAATTAGAATTGTTCATTCAAGTCTTCAATAAAATTCAGTATTTCCTCTTGACCAGTTTTATCATTCGAAGATGAGATAAATTGCTGAGGAAGGTCATTCCAATACTTGAGGAGTTCATCTTGGATTGCTTTGATATTTTTATTTCTGCCTTCCTCTCCCCCTCTTATTCTATCTACTTTAGTATAAACAATTACAAATGGAATGTGCATTTCTCCTAACCAATTAATAAATTCCATATCAATGTTCTGTGGTGGAATATATGCATCAAGCAATACAAATGCACACATTAAATTGGTTCTATTTTGCAAAAAATTTGCAATCATTTTTTCCCAAGCAGCACGTTTTGTTTTGGATATTTTGGCATATCCATATCCTGGCAAATCTACCAAATTCCACGTCCCGTTAATTTGAAAGTAATTTAAAGTTTGGGTTTTTCCTGGAGTATTTGATACTTTCGCTAATCCTTTTTTACCAGTCAGCATATTTATCAAGGACGATTTCCCAACATTGGATCTTCCAATAAATGCGTATTCTGGAAATTGTGGCTTAGGGCATTGATTCAAACTAGGATAACTCCCTGTAAATTCAGCATATTTGATTTCTAAACTCATGACAGTCTTAATTTCTACAAATGTAAAAAAGGGTAATTAAATCCCAAAATTAATCAACATTCAAAGATATCCTATGTTTAATCTAACTAAGTAGCTATTAAGTGAATAAAATATCAAGAATAGCTTTAAAACATTTTAATTTGGAGAAAAAACAATTTGATTATGCAATTATTGGAGCCGGTGCCGCAGGTCTGCATCTGTGCCTTGCCATGATCGATGATAATTATTTTTCAAATAAAAAAATATTGATTCTGGAGAAAGATACCAAAACAGAGAATGATCGTACTTGGTGCTTTTGGGAAAAAGGGGAAGGGAAATGGGATCACTTACTACATAGATCTTGGAAAAATGGCTATTTTCATTGTTCAAAATATTCCAAAAATCTTAATCTAGAAGATTATAGCTATAAGATGATTCGCTCTGCTAAATTTTATCAATTCGCTAAAAATAAGATAAAAGCTCATCATAATTTTGAATGGAAAAAAGAAGAAGTCATTTCAGTTGAAAATTCAAAAACAAAACCTACCGTAAAAACTAAGTCTGATATTTACTATCCAAAACATGTATTTGATAGTCGAATCGAAAGTAATTTTTTCAAAAAAAATGATGGTTATATTAAGCTACTTCAACCTTTTAAAGGATGGATAATCAGAACTAAAAAACCAACTTTTGATACTTCTAGTTTTGTGATGATGGATTTTCGATTACAATGGAATAATCGGACTAGCTTTACTTATGTATTACCACTTTCGGAAACTGAGGCAATGATAGAGTTTACACTTTTCAATACACAAACTTTGAAAAGTCAAGAATATGATCAGAAATTAAAACAATACATTTCCGAAATTCTGAAAATAGAGGAATATGAAATTTTAGAAGAAGAAGAAGGTGTGATTCCAATGACCGATTTTCCATTTTATCAAAAAAATAACAAAACACTTACAAAAATTGGTACAGCTGGTGGATGGGTCAAACCTTCTAGTGGATATGCATTCAAAAATTGCGAAAAATATGCACTTAAAGTTGTTGAAAATATCAAGGCTAATCGATTGCCTTCTCACCAATTATTTAAAAAGAGATACAGATGGTATGACAGCATCCTGCTGAATATTCTATGGAACAAAAATGAATTAGGAACTTCTCTTTTCGCCGAAATGTTTGAAAATAATCATGTTACTGAAATATTTAAATTTCTAGATGACGAAGGAAATTTAATCTCTGATCTTCGCATCATGAAATCTTTTAATCCCCTCCCATTCTTACGAGCTTTAAAGAGAAAGTATTTGATTTAAAAATAGATCAAGTGGTTACCCAGATTTTTTCCATTTTATTGAATTTCCCGATAAAAATCTTTACAAGTAACCTATTCAAAAACTTAAATTTTCCTTTAACTTCTATCGGAAAGTTAAATAGTGTTAATCTTACATATCATAAGACAATGTTTCAAAACTTAGTGACGTTTCTTCCCCAAACCATTCAAACATTAAAATAATTACCGATGAAAAAGATCCTAATTTTTGCAATAATTTTAAGTTGTTCATTTGCAACTATCGCTCAAGTGAGTTTTGGGTTGAGAGGTGGAATCACCTCTACCGATTTCAATCCTAAAGAACTAATTGTTCTAAATCAGAATGATATGGAACAGTTAAAAATTTCAGTAGATGAAGCCAGTTATGGTTATCATTTTGGATTATTTGCACAGTTTAGAAAAAATCGATGGGTGGTTCAACCTGAGGTACTTTTTAACTCCAATAAGATTAGCTACAATGTGGATGACAACATTATGGCTACGATTAAAAATGAGAAATTTAATTTTGTAGATATTCCAATTAATGTCGCTTATAAATTAGGTCCTTTGAGATTACAAGCTGGCCCTGTTGGACATTTCTTTGTTAATTCCACTTCTGAATTAAAAACACTTGAAGGATACAAGGAAAACTTCGACGAGATGGCTTGGGGAGTTCAGTATGGACTAGGATTAGACATTTGGAAAGCTGTTTTAGATTTCAAATGGGAGAAAAATTTCAAAAATTATGGTGATCATGTTGTTTTTGATGATACTGCATACAATTTTGATAGTAGTCCAAATCGTTTTATAGTATCTCTTGGTGTAAAATTCTAAGAATCCAACTCAATTATATAGAATTGTTTTTTCACAAAACAATCACCAATTTTCCCAATACCGTTTTCCCAAACCGAAATAATGCAAGACGAAACAGGAGGCTTTTTGCCTTCTGTTTTCCTTGCAAAAAAATTAGGAAGATTAAACTTTTCGAGAAAACCGAATTTTGAAACAAAAAATATCCTAAATACCGCGCCTTCTTCAAACCCTGTAAGTGAAAGCTTACAGGGTTTGTTTTTTTAGCCTATTAATAATTTTAATTGTTATTAGAATCAAAGTAAGAAAAATATAAATGAGGAAATTTAATAAATCTTACCTCAATACGCTTGTCAATCCTAGGACACTATTAGTTTCAGAAACATTCCTATATTGCGGTCACTTTTTTGTACTAACTAAATTTTGATGAATTTTAATAACTCAACAACTGCAATTCTGGTCTTTTCACGAACGATAACTGATGAGGTTAAGGTCAAAAATTTTTCGCTCAGCAAGAGTAACATTAAAAACAGAAAAGTTACTCGTGAACTCATTCACAGAACTATTTGTACAGCAAAAAGTACCAATCTTCCCGTTTTTACCTCATTTAGTTCCCACCAAAAAGGGGATTCTTTTGGCGAAAGATTATCAAATGCAATTAAAGGGATTTTCTCAAATGGTTTTCAAAACGTCATCACAATTGGGAATGATTGCCCTAATTTGACGACGAAAATTTTGTTACAAGCCAATGAATCTTTGCAAAAAGGAAATATTGTTCTCGGCCCTGATAATAATGGAGGTTTATATTTATTAGGCATAAATAAATCAAATTATTCACCATCAAAATTTATTAAGATGGCTTGGGAAGATTCATCTTTACAAAATGATTGGGATGAATTTTTAAGAGATCAAGAATTAAATGCTCATTACTTAGAAAAACTAGATGATGTTAATGATGCAAAAGCATTGTTAGAAGTTTTAAATCGCTTCTCCCCTCTTGACTTTTTTTACAAAAAAATCTGTCAAATTATTTCAGGTCAAACAGTAAAAATTACTTCTCTAATAAAAATATTCTCTTCTCAATTTTACCACTCTTCTACTCAACTAAGAGCTCCACCTTTTTTCCTAGCCTTTTAGATTTTTTTATTTCATAAAAACAAAATATGATTTTGGATAATCCTGATTACCCAAAAAATCCGTATTTACTTTTTGTGTATTCAATTCAATACATTTTATTAATTTATTTAGATAAATATGAAAAAATTATTTTTTCTAAGCATACTTTGTTTGGTCTCTAGCATTGTAGTGGGGCAAAATTTTAAAGTAACAGGAATTGTTCAAGATGCTTCAAATGAAGAATCGTTGGTAGGTGTTACTATTCAAGAACAGAATGGCATTAATGGCACAATATCAAATATTGATGGAAGTTTTGAAATTAATGTTTCTAAAGCTGATGCGGTATTAGTTTTTAGTTACATCGGTTTCGCAAATCAATCAGTTGAATTAATTGGAAAATCAAATATCACAGTCAATATGATCCCCGCTGCTTCGCAGCTAAATGAGGTTATTATTACTGCTTTGGGACTCGAAAGATCATCAAAAGATATTGGTTACTCGGTCCAACAATTAGAAGCCAACCAAATTTCCGAAATCAAATCAGCCAACTTTGTCGATAATTTAAACGGAAAAGTAGCCGGTGTTTCAATTAGCCAAGGAGCAACTGGAGTAGGTTCTACTTCGAAAATAACCATCCGAGGAGAAGCGTCGTTTACTAATAATAATCCTTTATTTGTTGTAGATGGTACTCCAATCAATAACAATTCAATAGTAAATTTCACTAATGACGCGGCGGCAGGTTTTCAAGAAGTAGATTTTGGCAATGGTGGAATGGAAATTAATGCAGATGATGTTGCAGCTGTATCAGTTTTAAAAGGACCTAGTGCTGCCGCACTTTATGGAGCAAGAGCTTCCAATGGAGTAATCATAATTACCACAAAGGATGGCTCAAAAAGTCAAGGAATTGGAGTAAGTTTTAATTCAAGTACATTTGTTGATCAAGCTTTCCAATTACCAGAATTTCAAAATAAATATGGACAAGGCAACTCTGGTGAATTTGAATTTGTAGATGGTCTCGGTGCAGGAACGAATGACAATATTACTTATAGTTGGGGACCAGAGTTAGATGCTGGCTTACTGATTTCTCAATTTGATAGCCCCGTTACTTTATCCAATGGAACAATTGTCAGAGGAGGTGATGTAGCGGTTCATGGAGGAGCTCCAATTACGCCTACTGCCTTCAATTCTCATCCAGACAACTTGAAAAACTTCTATCAGACCGGAGTTACTACAACCAATAATTTGGCAATTTCTTCTGGATTTCAAAAAGGAAACTTCAGATTATCTTATACTGATTTGAGAAGTGAATCGATAATTCCTGGGGTTAACTTGGACAGAAAAACAGCTAATGCGAGACTTTCATTTTCTCCCATTCCTAAAATAAAAATCACCTCTTCAATTAATTATATCAATTCTCAAAGTGAGAATCGTCCTGCGGGAGGATATGGTTCTGAAAACATAAATTATTCATTAGTTGCTTGGGGCCCACGATCATTAAATATTGAAAATTTAAAAGATTACTGGCAGCCAGGATTGGAAGGTACTCAGCAATATGCTTTTAATTATACCTTCTTCGATAATCCATATTTTATTTTAAAAGAAAATAGAAATGGATTTAATCGAGATCGAATGTTTGGGAATATTTTAGCGAGATATGAATTCACGGATAAACTAAGCCTGCAGTTCCGAAGCGGAATGGATTATTCTAGTGAGCTTCGAACATTCCGCAGAGCATTCAGTTCCAATCGTTTTAAAAATGGTGCTTATGCGGAACATGATGTTTTCTTTAGAGAAAATAATACTGATGTACTTTTGAGCTATAAAACATTTTGGGATCAATTTTCCTTTGATATTTCAGCTGGTGCAAATCGAATGGATCAAAGGGCATCTACTAATCAAACTCAAGCAGTAGCTCTAGCACAGCCGGGAATTTTTAAATTATCGAATGCTGCTGTTCCCTTAGAAGTGTTTGATATGGAAAGTAGAAAACGAATTAATAGCGTTTATGGATTTGCTAAAATAGGCTTTCAGGATTTTATATTTTTAGATATTACTGGTAGAAATGACTGGTCAAGTGCTTTGGCTACTCCGCTTTCTTCTGAGAATAGTTCTTTCTTTTACCCATCAGTTTCCTCTAGTTTTATTTTATCAAAATTGGTGGATTTACCTTCTTCTATTTCTTTTGCCAAACTGCGAGCAAGTTGGGCTAAAGTTGGAAATGACACCGCTCCCTTTCAAACGGCTGGAGCATTTTTAGCACAAACTCCTTATGATAATCAACCTACCTTTTCGAATCAAAATTTTATTTCAAACGCCAACTTAGTACCTGAACAAATCACTTCAGTTGAACTTGGTGCTGACTTAAGATTTTTGGATGATCGGGTTCGAATTGATTTCACTTATTTTAATACTCTTACTGAAAATCAAATTATTTCTTTACCTATTTCAATCACTTCTGGATACACTCAGCAAGTGATTAATGGAGGTGCTGTTCGATCAAAAGGGATTGAAATTATTGCTGGAATTACCCCCATTCGAAAAAGAGATTTTGTTTGGAATACGCTACTAAACTTTAGTTCAATCGATGCAGTTGTTGAAACTTTACCCAATGAGGCAGGTCGATTGACCTTAGCCTACTCAAGAGTTTATGATAATACTAATCAAACGGTTTGGTTCCAAGTGGAGGAAGGTGGTAGAATCGGTGATATGTATGGAACTGGTTATAAAAAAAATGAAGCGGGACAGTTTATAATTGGAGCCGATGGAAGATATATAGTAGATAACAATTTAATCAAATTAGGCAATTACAATCCTGATTTTTCACTTGGAATTTATAATCAATTCCAATATAAAAATTGGGATTTGAGTTTCCTTTTTGACTGGAGACAAGGTGGAGTTCTAGTTTCTAGAACGCAAGCACTTGCAGGTGTAGCTGGTCAATTATTAGAAACGGTAAATCGACCTGAAAATGGAATTGTGGCAGAAGGTGTAGTGAATACCGGTACCGAAGAAAATCCAATATATACGCCAAATACGACTGCAGTCTCAGCAGAAAGTTATTACCGACAATACTATGATAGAAACCATGAAGAGAATAATACATACGATGCATCGTATGTGAAACTGAGAGAATTTTCTCTCGGGTATACATTCAAATCAAACGAAAAGTCAGAAGGATTTTTTAGCAATGGAAGACAATTAAATATTGCAATCATTGGAAGGAATTTATTTGCTTGGAGTGAAATTCCACACTTTGATCCAGAACAAATTGCCGTTCAAGGACAGAATTTTGTAAGTGGTGTGGAAGATATGTCTTATGCAACAAGTAGAAGTTTTGGGATCAAGTTGGGTTTTGATTTTTAAAAAACATACAACCTAATTTCCAATTCTAGTTATCATTTTAAAAAATAGAAAATGAAAAAAACAATATATTTACAAATTATACTTTCTCTGTTTTTCGTCTCTTCTTGCACCAAGGATTTCGAAGAAATAAATACGAATCCCAATGCCCCAATCGAAGTTGAACCCAATCTTTTATTACGGCAGGTCATTTATAATTTTGGAGAAGAAATGTCATATGAAGGGTTTGTCGCAGGAAACTTATTAGGTCAATATTTTACGGCAATTGACTTTAATTTATTTGATCGACATAGTTTGACAGAACCTCAGTTTGGCGGCAATCCATGGCCAGTCATTTATACTAATTTAAGAGATAATGAATTGATCCTAAACTTATCAAAAAATAATGCAAGTGCAGCTGTTTACGAAGGACCAGCCTTAATTTTGAAATCCTACATGACAGCTATGTTGACAGATATTTATGGAGATGTTCCTTACTCTCAAGCGCTGAAAGGAACTGAAGGAAACGTTACCCCTGCCTATGATATGCAAGAAGAAATTTATTTAGGTGAAAATGGAATTTTAACAAATTTGGATAAAGCTATTATTCTAATTCAAGATTATGCAGGTGTACAACCATTGGAAGGTGATATTCTTTTTAAAGGCAATTTAGCTAAATGGTTAACATTTGCTAAATCATTGAAAATCAAGTACTTAATGAGAGTTTCTAATGAAATGAATCCTTCAAACGAACTACAACAAATGTTTTCAGAAGGAGATTTCATGACTTCTAATGAACAAAATGCGACGTTTAGTTTTACCGATGGCCCACCCAATAATTTTAGAATGGCAACTCTAAGAGCTGGTGATTTCAATTTATTTATCATGTCTGAAACGATGGAAGAAATTCTATCTGAATATAATGACTCCCGCCAAGAAATATTTTTTCGCCCTATAGGAAATGACCCTTCAGGAACGGAGTATAAGGGATTTTTAAATGGACCAGATGCTTCTAATACATCCATCTCTGTTGCGAATTATTCTTTATCAGGCGAAATTTTTAGAGAAAACACTAGTGCTCTAGAGGCTAATTTTTTGACTGCTGCTGAGGTTCAATTTTTGCTAGCGGAGGCTGCTGAAAAAGGATTTATTGCAGCAGATGCAAAAACTTTATACGATAGTGGCGTTACATTATCTTTTGATTATTGGAATACAACTTTGCCAAACGATTACCTCACTTCTGGAGCCACTTCATTTGGAAATAATGGTGCAGATAAAATCAAACAAATTATATCACAGAAATGGCTTCATAATATTATTAATGGTTATGAGGGATGGATTGAATATCGAAGAACTGGATTTCCAGAATTAAAAACAATTTCAGCAAGCTTAAATAACGATATGATTCCAGTTCGAATGCCTTACCCCGCTGATGAGCAAGCATTGAATAGTGTCAATTTTAATTTAGCCACCCAAACAAATCAAAATAGTATTAATTCCCCGGTATGGTGGGATTAATACTTTGAAACAAAATTAGTTTTTGATACGCTATTCATAATTTACTTTTTAAAAACTGATTGTTGGAAAACTGTCAATAATGGATATAACTTCTATTCAATGGATGCTTATTTTGGGCTCAGGATTACTTTTCTTTGTAGTTACTCCTTTCTCAAAAACGGCTTCAGAATTTTTTGCCGCAACGACATCTGATGGCAAACAACCAGGTGTTTTTATGCTCACAGCGAGTCTGGTTATCTCCTGGATTTTTGCCAAATCAATTACTGTAGCTGCAGATTTAGGATTGGCATATGGCATTGTTGGAGGGGTTGCATATGGAGTCTATTATCTATCTTTTATTGTAGCAGGTTTAGTAATTTATCAGATGAGGACAAAGGGAGGATTCCGAAGTATACATGATTTCCTACAAGGCAAATTTGGACGAAAAGCAGTTATTATTTTTTCAATATTAATTGCCTTCCGATTATTTAATGAAGTCTGGTCCAACACCATGGTTATCGGAAGTTACTTTGGGGAAGCGGGAAGTTTTGATTATTATTTGTCCATTTTGGTCTTCACTATTTTGACATTAGGATACACTTTAAAAGGAGGATTAAGAAGTTCATTATTGACTGACGCTATCCAAATGGTGCTGTTCGGATTATTGTTATTTTTTATATTAGGAATACTTCTGCCAACCGAGGGAAGTGGTAGTTTTCAAAAAGTATTGACCTCTGGAAATTGGACCATGGCAACTGGATTGAATTTGTTGTTCGTCGCTTTATTACAAATTTTTAGTTATCCTTTTCATGATTCCGTAATGACTGACAGAGGATTTATTAGTCCTCCAAATGTTACTTTAAAAAGCTTTTTGCTTGCAGCATTGAATGGATTCTTATGTATCGTTGCCTTTAGTTTTGTTGGAGTATTTGCCCAGTTTCAAGGTTTAGGAAAACCCGCAACAGTCGAAGTAAGTAAGGCCTTAGGTGGAGCTTTAATGCTTGCTATGAATTTTATTATGATTACCTCAGCGGCTTCTACCATGGACTCAACTTTTTCTTCTTTTTCAAAATTAGTAGTAATTGATTTAGGAAAAAAGCAATTTGCTACCGTTCAAAAAGGAAGAATTGTAATGATAATTTTAACCATAATTGGGACACTACCCATCTTTGCTAATCCTGAAATTTTATCAGCAACCACAGTTAGCGGAACCATGGTAATGGGTCTTGCGCCAGTTTTTATTTTATGGAAAGTAAAAGCCCCAAGTTGGTCTTTTTATTTAAGTGTAGGTTGTGGAGTTTTAATAGGTATTACTTTAGTACTTGGTCAATTTCCTGAGAGCCTAGTTTTTACGGAAGGAAAGTATAATACTATGCTTGCCTCAAATTTATTTGGATTAATTTTATGCTTCATCCTTTTTTACATCCCAGTTATTTTTAAAAATGGAACGAATTAAGAATACTAAAAATATCGGAAAGTTAACTGGTCCTCTTCTATTGTTTGGAGGAGTATATAGTAATTTTCAATCGTTGGAAAAAATCATGGAAATCGCTCAGGAGCGAAACATTCCATTTCATAACATTATCTGCACGGGTGATGTTGTTGCCTATTGTGCACAACCAGAGGAAACGGTACAAGCCATCAAAAAATGGAATATTCATTCCATTACTGGAAACGTAGAAATTCAACTGCGGGAAGGATTAGAAGATTGTGGATGTGATTTTAAAAGTGGCAGCCGCTGTGATCTTTTTTCTAGACAATGGTATCCTTTTGCTCAAGAGAATTTAAGTAAATCCAGTATTGATTGGATGCACGGATTACCTGATTTTTTAGAGTTTGAGTTTTATGGAAAAAAATGTTTTGTGGTTCATGGTTCATTTGAAGAAACTTCAGAATACATTTTTGCTTCAACTAATTGGGAGAAAAAAGCTGATATTTTTAGGGAAACTAAAGCTGATATTATCATTGGTGGTCATTGTGGTTTACCTTTTTCTGAAACTCGACAAAATAAGACTTGGCTTAATCCAGGAGTCATCGGTATGCCAGCAAATGATGGTAGCACAGAAGTTTGGTATATGATTTTAGACAATTTAAATGGCGAAATTTCTTATCAACATTTCTCATTTGAATATAACTATCAGCTTGCTTCAAAATTAATGACTCAATATCAATTACCTCCAGAATATGCAAAAACTCTACTAACAGGAATTTGGGATAATTGTGATATTTTACCAGCAGTCGAAACTAAAAACCAAGGTGTACCCATTGTGTTTGACTAAAAAAAAAATTAACTTATACAAGATTCTTCATTTCCCTCCTCTCCCCTTCCCGTTTATTCGATCAGTTTCAATTAATTTCTAATTCAAATTAATTTCCCCCTAAAGCAATTTTTGGTAACCAAAATTTGGTGATCTTCCCCTATGTAATTTTTCTAATAATTAGTTA
>CAYGRM010000063.1:0-22648 GCA_964352225.1 uncultured Saprospiraceae bacterium
AAAAATGCTTTCAACAATTAAGTTGAAAGCCTTTTTTTATTTCTAAAAACTGAAAATTACTTCTCTACTTTTGCTTCTTTTGAGCAGCTAGATTTTCCTGCTTTTGAAGCACAACAAGATTTTTTCGCTGTAGTTTTTACGGTCTTAGCAGTTTTAACCGCTTTCACAGTTTTAACTGTTTCAGCATTTTGACCACCAACACCTTGCTCAGCATTCTGAGGAGAAACATTTACAAATTTTTGAGTTGAAGCATCATATTCAACTGGAGTTGAAGTCATTTTTCCGCTTTCAGAGCAAACGTAATTTTTTACGTAAGATACTTTCCCAGATGTACTGCAAACTTTAGTTTCGATTGACTCATCTAAAGATGCTAATTTAGCAGCAGCTTCTGAATCGGCAGCCGCAGTTTTACTGCATACTTTAGCTCCTGATTTGCTAGCACAACAAGCAGCTTTTTGAGCATTAGCAGAAAATGCGATGCATCCAAAAAATGCTAAGAATAAAAATAATTTCTTCATGTCAAGATTATATTTTAATTGATTGAATAATATTGTTTTTTAAAAGTTGTCTAAAATTAAGCCATAGAATCGGATTTTCCAACTTTTTAACAACTTGTTGACACCAAGTAGCAGGACTCTCCCGAGTCCCGTATCAAGTAATTCTACTGGCTATTGTGAAACAGGACTTGGGAGAGTCCTGCTACTTGGTTCTAATTTTTAACGACTTTCATCATGACATTCCCCTTTTCCAATGGTAGTTGAATGAAATAGGTTCCTGCATTCAATTTTCCTAATGGCAAATCAAATGTATTTTTCCCTAAAGAAATATCTATATTTTTCTCAAAAACAGATTGTCCTAATAAGTTGAAAACTTGAATCGTAGACTTTTCAGTTTGCTCACTTTCTAATTCCAAAATCAAATTTTCATCAAATGGATTTGGATAAATTTTTCCATTCAATTCAGTCAATGCTATGTTTTCATTGGCGACTAAATCACGCTCACCAGTTGCAAACCATACGCCCCATTTTTCAGCAATGGTTCCGTTGGGAAAAAGGAAGTTTTCAGAATTTGCATCGCCACTAATTTTATTCGCATTGATATTTATTATTCCCAAAACGGTAGTGCCTTGGTACGGTAAATCGAAAATCATTTGCCCATCATTGACCGAGTAATTTGGATAAGCCCAAGTTTCCCCTTCTCGAATAACATCATTGTCCCCTGTTTGAATATTCGCTCCAAGAATTTGATAATTATCGCTGAAAAACCCTTCTTCTCTAAAATCAAAAGCTACGATATAAGGTGAGTTTTTCGCAAAGGTTGGATTTCCAATACTGATGCCTGAAGGCAGCCCCGTAAATAACTTTTCAATATTTCCCGCAGCAAAATTGCCATTGTCGAAAACATTTAAAAATCCAATATCCCAATATTCCACCGCATTGTTCCCCTGTGAACTTGACACTTGGTTAAATGCATCATACATCAAATATTCACCTGAAAAATCAAACTCCATCGCATCAGCATATCTGACCTCACCAGTAGTGACCACGCCTCCATTTGGATTGGAAGTTGTTGGATTATACAATTCAAAATCATTCCATTGTAATAAGTCAAAATCGAAAACCCAAATGATATTTTCAGCAACTGTTCTCACTCCTGCAATTCGGTTTCCATCTTTTGAAATAGCAATATTTCGCCACTCTCCAGTTGGATTATTTTCGAGAAAATCTTCGATAACATCTCCAGTTGACCAATCAATATCAATGAATTTAAGATTGTTTTGATTGTCTACAAAAACGATTACTCGACCATCATCGGTAATACTTGGTTTGCTCGAGATATTAGTCAATGAAAGTTGTGGATCAGCTAAATTATTTCCAGCTAAATCAGCTAGGTATAATTTATCCAATCCAGCATCTGAGTGCAAAATTCGCTCATCTCCATCATTCAAATTCACATCATTTTGATAAGTTCCACCAGCACCTTGACCAATTCCAACTGCATCAAAAGCTGCATTGGCAGCATTAACCTCGGTACTTCCGTAGAGATCATTCGACGCTTGAACTACTGCATTTCTTAAGTCTACAAACTGAGATGACTTGACCAAATAAACATCTAAAGCTCGAAAATAAATCAATTCTGCTTTGTCTTTTCCAACTTCAGTTGCAAATAAATAATACGCATAATTGGTGATACCACTATTGATGTGAACACCTCCATTATCACCTTGTGGCGTGTTGGGAAGGTTTTGATATTCAGCCATAGTTTTTGGTTGCCAGCCTGGATTACTGAGAGATGAACCTCCATTATTTGGATCAGAAAGACTTCGCAAAGCACCTGTAGAAATGTAATTTGGATTAGTAATATCTTCCCCTATTTGCCAATCATCTCGATCAATCATAGCGCCAAAAATATCAGCAAAAGACTCATTCATTGCGCCTGATTGACCTTGATACTCGAGGTTAGCAGTTCCCTGAATTACGCCATGCGACATTTCATGACCTGCCACATCCAATGCTCTTTGCAATGGAAAATTGAACGCCTGATTTCCATTTCCATAAAACATCGCAGCACCATTCCAAAAGGCATTATCCATATCACTTCCATCGTCCTCCGAGATATTAAAAAACGAAATGATCGTTCCACCTAGTCCATTAATCGACTCTCGATTATGAGTAGATTTAAAATATTGGTAAGCTTCGCCACCATTATAATGTGCCGAAATTGCCGCTGGATAATCCCAAGTATTATTTGGAGAAGTGAGAACCGAATAATCAAAATTGCTATTATTTGGAAAAGTACCCAATCCATCGACCGTCACAATCATTCCTTTTGGATCAGAAGGCAAATCGGAATTTATATCAAACATTGGCCGCGAACCATCATACATGAAATATGTTCCATTCACTTCATAAGTATTGATCGTCCGAGTAATACCAAGTAAATCAGTTGCATTAGCAGTAAATGGACCATTAACCACTTCAGCAGTATTTTCACTTTTTTCTAAAACGGTTTTTGAAAGATTTGATTTGTGCGTAGCATGATTTTCAAGGTGTGCGTGAAATTTACAAATGCTACTATATTTATTGAGCACGTTTCCATTTTCTGCATCAATCAAATATTCCCACCTTTCTGTCATGTTTGGTATGATAGTTAGGTGATAAGCTAATTTAGGTTGCATTGTCGCTAACTGATCTGTAGACATGTTTTGTTCTGGAAAATAAATAACCAACTCACTTTCAAATTGCTCACCAGCTACATATTTTTTTTCTTCAAAAGAAAGAGTTTTAAATGTCCCTACATCGTCTCTTGCAATCTGTTTTGCATTTGGCAGATCAATCGAAGGAGTAACATTTTCCAATTGTGGAGTAGGGTAGTGACGACCATTTACTAGGTAAATATCATCGTCTTTGGTATGAGCAATAATTTCGGAGTTATAAATTTTGATTCCTTGAAATTGTTGTTGCAACCGAATGTGTTGCTGCCCTAAATGATCAGTAGTTTGTTTTTGGATAAAAAACTCTTCAGCTGGATTTTCGATTTGTAAAGATGCTTTTATTGCTTCTAAATAATTGATAGCTCGACTTTCGATTGAAGCATTTCTTTGTTGAGGAGCATTAGCTAATTTTCCATAAATCCAAATGGGCAAACCAGTAGTCTCATCTTTTTTAATTTTTATAAATCGCTGATTATCAGTTTGTTCTGGAAAGGATTGTGTGGCTTTAAAATTTTTCAGGGGATTTTCCAAAATTGTTTTGGGAGCTTTTGGAAGCGTTCGAATATCTTTTAAAATCGAAGTTGGTCTTGCCAATTGTTCCGATTTTAGATGTTGTGATTCTTTTGTTTTTTGTGTTTGGCTAAAAGTATTTTGAGTAAAACAAAACAAAAAAATGAGGGTAAATAGGATTGAATATTTCATATTATAAGAAGAATTTTTTTTTAAAAACGTTAGTCGAAGTTGAGGTAGTTTTACTGGTTAGGTACTTCTTCAACTTTGGCTAGATATTTTAAGATTGCGTAGAATTTAGTGACTTCGATGGAGACAGCATCTTGCCCACTCCAAACGATTTGATGATCAATATCCTTATCTTTTATTCGAATAAAATTATACCGATTGCCAGGTTTGTTCACCTCGATTTCTTTTAAGTTTAGAACTTCAACATTATTGAAAATTTGTTTGGTAGTTTGTTTTTTCAAAGTTTTCAAAGCTACATAATTAGTATCCAGTCCATTTTTTGAAAACACTTGTCCATTGTCAAGAATAAAAGTTTCATTAACTGCGCCGGTGATTCCACCTCCACTTCCAAAGCTAACTTGACCTTTGGGATAATCGACGGGAGTATACTGATTTACTTTGCAAGAGGAAAAACTGAAAAGGAGCATCAAGAGAAAAATCGAGTAAGTTATTTTTTTCATAAAAAAAAATTAGGTTTGAAGGATTTTTGTACTTCGTAGCTTCTGCTATGAAAAATTGATTTAATTTAACGTAGCTGGAGTTACGTTAATACGAGATCAAAATTATCTATTTTTTAACGAAATATTGAATACACTTTTGACGAAAGAAAAAATTAAAAAGGTACTTATTATTAGGTTTAGCTCAATTGGCGACATTGTTTTGACGACTCCGGTGATACGATGTGTAAAAGAACAATTGAATTATAAAGTACATTTTTTAACTAAGAAGTCTTTCGAATCCATTCTTATTGCTAATCCGCATCTTGATAAAATTTATACCATTAATAAAAAGGTATCAGAAGTTTTACCACAATTAAAATCGGAAAACTATGATGCGATTATCGACTTGCATAAAAATTTGAGAACCCTACAAGTGCGTTGGGCATTGCGAGTTCCATATTTTTCATTTGATAAATTAAATTGGGAAAAATGGCTGATGGTTAATTTTAAAATTAATCGACTGCCAAAAGTACATATTGTTGATCGATACATGGCTGCAGCAAAGGGATTGGGTGTGACACCCTTGGCCGCTAAAGGGGAGGGAGATTTTTCAAGAGGAGAAAGTAGTGCTTTGAATGAAAATGATACTGATGAAGATATAGCAGGTCTTTTGAATCCGGAAATAGATTTTTTTCATTTAGAAAACAACATTCCAGATTTAGCAAAGTTTCTCTCCCCTTTAGGGGACAGGGGGTTTTTGTGTTTTGCTATCGGAGGTGCTCATGCAACCAAGCGATTACCCCTTTCCAAAATTATTTCCATCTGTTCGAAAATAAAAGCACCGATCATTTTAATTGGAGGAAAGGAAGATGCAACTGTTGGGGAGAAAGTGGTACTAGCTATCAATGAAGATCGAGTGATAAATATGTGTGGTAAAACTAGTTTGCAAGAGTCCATAGAATTAATTAAAAATGCCAAAAAAGTCATCACCCATGATACCGGTATGATGCATATTGCGGCTTCTTTTCAAAAAGAAATAATTTCGATTTGGGGAAATACGATTCCTGAATTTGGGATGACACCATATTATGAAGACGGAATTGATCGAAATACTACGATTCAGGTAGAAAACTTATCTTGCCGTCCTTGTTCAAAAATAGGTTTTGAGAAATGTCCCAAAGGCCATTTTAATTGTATGATGAAAATTGATGAGGAGAAAGTGGTAAGAGCAGCTATGCAGTAGGCCGTTTTCAGTAGGCAGTCAGCAAGAATCAACTTCCAACTGAAAACTGTTTTGTCGCTAATTAGGTATTAAAAAAGCCTATATTTTTGGTCAAAAAATAATTTCAAAATATCTTGCACTTAGACGTATGGTGATTTAAACAAAAAATCCTATCTTTCGACATTATAATCGTTTGTTTTTAACAAATTGGAAATAAACCGATCACCACTTTAAACTAAGATTTCAAAACATAAACTATTCGCTTTTATGAAAATTCTAAAAGGTTTACTCTTTTTCTTCTTTATTTCGTTGGCTGGAACTATGAATGCACAAGACATTCACTTCACCCAATTTTATTTATCACCATTGACTACTAACCCTGCATATACGGGTGCTTTTCAAGGAACTTTTCGGATCGGTGGAATTTATCGAGACCAATGGGGAGGAGTTTCATCTAGTCCTTATCGCACACCTTCTTTTTATGTTGATGCTCCTATTTTTATGATAGGCAAAAAAGCATGGTTAGGTGTAGGTGGAATGGTATATAGTGACAAAGCAGGTGCTTTGGAATTATCAACTTCACAAGCAATGGGAAGTGCAGCCATTCATATTCCATTAAATAAAAAATCAACTTCGATTTTTACTTTTGGAGTTCAAGCAGGCTATACGAGTCGCCAACTAAACTTAGGACAAGCTATGTTTGCCGATCAATTAGCAAGTGGTAATCCGAGTACTGAGTTTGGAGGTAATGTGGGAAGTGATCAAAATGATTTCAATACCAATAAATTTGATTTGAACGCAGGAGTATTATTAAAAGCTCAGATGAATGATAAAATGCGTCTTGAAATTGGTTCATCTTTGAACCATATTTTAACACCTGATTTGCATGTGAATGAAGGTGCCTCTGATTCTACAGGAAATTTAACACCTTCAGCAGAAGGTCGAGATGCATGGAATTTGCCTGGAGACTTCATCTTACATGGTCAATTTTTTGTTGACTTAAATGAGAAAATTGTCATCAAACCAGCTTTTATGTTTAGAACACTCTCAGGTGCTAATAATATTCAAGTGCAAGCACTCGGTGGATACCACTTGAATGAGGCAAAAAGCATGACTTTAAATGTCGGAATTGGATACCGATTGCGTGATGCAACTCAATTCATCGTTGGAATGGATTATAAGCAATTCCGAGTGGGAGCAGCCTATGATTTGACGGTATCAGATTTGGCAGATGTTGGAACTGGTGGAGGTTTCGAATTGGGGCTTTCTTACATTGCTAAGATTTTCAAGAAGCCGAATGTTAAACCAGTTATTTTCTGTCCACGATTCTAATATTGTGGTTATTTGTTAACTGTTAATAGTGAATGATTAACTCACTAATTTGGATGAGTTTTCGTTTTTATAAATGACAATCATTTGCAATCAAAAACTAAAAGTTTAAATTTTTATTGAATATGAAAAAATTAATTCTCTTATCTGCGATTTTTACTCTTATGGCAAATGTTATGATGGCGCAGCCACTTAACAAGCAAACTCCTGCTATGATGATTGAAACAGGTGATGAGCAAGTAGAGTTGCTCAATTTTTATGGTGCTTTGGAGTGGTATGAAAAGGCGTATGATGCAGACAAAGATTTGCGAAATAATGATTTGGCGTATAAAATTGCCAATCTACATTATATGTTGCGTGATTATAAGAAAGCGGAACGATGGTATAAAAAGGTAGTAACTAAAACATATCGAAAAGGAACTAACCCTTACTTACCAGAAGCAAGATTCATCTATGGTCGAACATTAAAAATGGCTGAGAATTATGATGAGGCTATTGTTCAATTAGATATGTATCTGAAAGAATCTAAAAATGCAGTCAATAAACCTTTGGCTGAAGCTGAATTAACAGGAGCTCAGATGGCATTAGGAATGACTCCGGTAACTGGCGTTTTTATTGACAATGCTGGAAAAGCAAATACCAAAACAACTGAAACTTCTCCGTTTTTAACTGATGATGGAACATTATATTATGCTTCATTTTTGAGTGATGAATTTACCATCATCGATGGAAAAGAAGGTGATTACCACTTGAAAATTGCTACTTCTACTCGTAAAGAATTGAAGAAAAGAAGAGGACGAGGTACCAAGAAAAAAGATGATGAAGACGAGGAACCTGAATTAGGAGATTTTGAAAAAGGAAAAGCAATCACTACCAAAATTAATCGAGAAGGTTATCATACCGGTAATGTTACTATTTCTCCTGATGGAAACACTATGTTTTTTACCCGGATGCAAATGGAATTAGATGGAAAAGGAAATACGGTGGGTGAAAGTAAATTATTCTATAGTGAGAGAAATGGAAATAGTTGGAACGGAGCCAAAGAGGTAGAAGGAGTCAATGGGGAATGGTTGGTGAAACATCCAGCAGTTGGGGAGCACTTTGGAAATGAGGTTTTGTTTTTCTCAGCTGATATGCCAGGAGGAGAAGGTGGATATGATATTTATTATGCCACTAAAAAAGGTGATGGTGTCTACGGAGACCCGATCAATTTAGGGGAAGTATTAAATACTCCGGGAGATGATATTACGCCATTTTACAGAGATGGAAATCTTTATTTCAGTTCTACGGGACACCCTGGAGTTGGAGGATTCGATATCTTTTCATCACAATGGAATGGATCTTATTGGACCAAGCCTATCAATTTAGGAAAAGGATATAATTCACCAGTTGATGATTTTTATTTTTCATTAGATAAAAGTGGATACAACGGAGCATTAATTTCTAATCGAGTAGGAACTAAATCTGTCAAAAGTAAAACTTGTTGTGATGACATTTTTATCATAAAAATCCCAGAAGTTGTTTTGGAATTAATGGCAACTACCTTTGATGATAAAGATCAAGCATTGCCAGGCGTTTCACTTTCTTTGATTGAAGTAGTGGATGGAAACCGTGGTGATACAGATGCTCAAACAAATGCTAAAGGAAATAACTTTGGATTCACTTTGAATGAAGAAAGATCATACATGGTGATTGGAAAAGCTGAAGGTTATTTTCCAGATACAGCTTATTTGAATACGGTTGGATTAACTGAATCAACTGTAATCGAAAGACAGCTGAAATTAATGCCAGTTCCAGTACCTGTTGTTGAAACGGAGAGAGAGATTTTTATTGATAAACCAATTGAGTTACAGAATATCTTATTTGATTTCGATGACTCGAAAATTTTATCAGAATCAGAGCCAGATTTGCAATTTGTATTGGAAATCATGAATCAATACCCAGACATGGTAGTTGAATTAGGTTCCCATACCGATGCTCAGGGTAATGATAGTTATAACCAAAGATTATCACAAAGAAGAGCATCAAGTTCTAAATCATGGTTGACAGAAAGAGGAATCGCGCCAAACCGAATCAAAGCAGTTGGTTATGGTGAAACTCAAATCAGAAATCAATGTGTGAATGGTGTGAAATGTCCAGATGAAGAGCATAGATATAATCGTAGAACTGAGTTTAAAATTATTGCTGGACCAACTAGTATTAAAGTAAAGCAAGAGCGATTAGAAAAATCTAATGGCAACGGCGGAATTGGAGCAGTTCAACCTACTCAAAATCAAAAAGGAACCACAAAGTTAGTTTTTGAAAAAGATTCATACGACTTAGGTGAGTTAGTTCAAGGTGAAAAAAGAAAGTTAACGTTCAAATTCACGAACGAAGGAACCGAAGATGTAAAAATTGATTTCGCAACTGGTTCTTGTGGATGTACTGTTCCTGATTGGCCACGTAAAACTTTTAAGCCCGGGGAGTCTGGTCAGATCGAAGTAGAATATGATAGCCATGACAAAGAAGGATTACAAGAGAATACCGTTGATGTGTACCTAGTCAATGTAGACGAAAAAGGATACCCGATGGTTTACATCGCGAAGTTCCAAGCATTCGTGAAAAAGAAATAAGAAAAATTAAAATCACTTGATTTTAGAAGAGAGAGTCATTCTATTCATTTAGAATGACTCTTTTTTATTGAAAGTTAACAAATACTTTACGCTAATTACTATAAAATAAAATGTAGGATTTTTAACTTTGTGTCATCAGATAAATCATTCTAATTTTAATCCGATCTACATAATTTTCCTTTAAAACCTTTCTGAGAGAAATTTAACTCCAAGCAAATGATGACCTAGGTATTCTGGTACCTACGCGTTATTCCTATTATTAATTTAAATCTTATTTTTTAAAACAAAAACACATAATTATGAAGAATTTTTTACTTACGTTTTCGATTTTTTTATTGGCATTTTCATGTTCTTGGGCTCAAGATGATATTCCTGTTTTATATAATTTTACTGGATTTACAGGTTCTGGTTTTGCTTCAAGTCCTAGTGCGGGACAATTAGACTCCGATTCTTGGATTGTTACAGGATTTAGCGATGGATCCGTGACCTTTGGCGGAACTGAAACTACTGGTGATTTTGCTAGGGGAAATACGACTGGAGGAGAAACAACTGGAGGAATTTATTCTTTAAATAATGGAGCAATATGGATACAACCTGGAGGGAGTGATTTTACTCCTGGTACAATTCAATTGAAGGTCCGTAATAATAGTGGTTCAACAATGGCGAATATTCAAGTAAAATATAATATAGTTTACTTGAATGACCAAGGTCGAGGGAATTCACTCAACTTCTCATGGGTAACGGGAACTGGATCAGGATCTGTTGCCGCTGCGGATTTTACTTCACCAGCAACGGCTGATGCAAATCCAGAGATTGAAACAGTAACTAGAGATTTTGAAATAACTGGAGTTAATCTAGTTGACGGAGATGACTTAATTTTAACTTGGACTGGAGATGATGCAACAGGAAGTGGATCACGTGATGAAATGGGATTGGATAATGTGGAAGTTCTAGAGGCAATTGCAATGCCTGTAACACTTACTTCTTTCGAAGCAAAACCTTCTCAACAAAAATCCATAACCCTCACCTGGCAAACCGCCTCCGAAGAAAACAACGACTACTTCTCCATCGAGCACAGCACCGACGGAATTAGCTTCCGAGAAATCGCAACCCAAGCTGGAAATGGAACAACCAACATCGTTCAAAATTATTCTTTCCTTCACCGAGAAGTAGAAAACGGCCTACACTACTACCGCTTAAAGCAAGTAGATTTTGATGGAAAATTTGAATACACCAATATCGTAACGGCAAAAGTGAGTCACTCCAATGACGATGTTATCTTAACGCCAAATCCAACTTCCAATGTGATTTTGATTCAAACCAAAACACCATTCGAAAGAGATGCAGATTTTCAAATTTTAAATATGCAAGGACAAGTAGTCTTGTCAAGTGTATTGCAGGAAGGAACGGCTAACTTAGAAGTGAACATAGCTGATTTTCCAGTTGGAATTTATTATTTACAACTATTCGTAGATAATGATGTGATGATGAAAAAAATTATCAAGCAGTAATTTTTAATTTACTCTCAAAAGAAAAGCCATCTCGATTACTCGGGATGGCTTTCTTTTTTAGTGCTATAAAGAAATGTGTCAAACACCTATTAATTTAGTGAGCTCCACCTTCTCCATGAACATGTCCATGAGACAATTCATCTTCAGTTGCCGCTCGTACTTCTTTCACTTCTACTTTGAAGTTCAAAATAACTCCAGCCAAAGGATGATTTCCATCAACCATTACTTGTTGATCATTCACGTCAACGATAGTCACCATAATTGGTCCTTGCTCGCTATTCGCTTGAAATTGCATACCAACTTGAATGTCAGGCACATGCCCAAAATGCTCTCTTGGAACTGCCTGCAATAACTGCTCATCTCGAGCACCATAACCTTCTTCAGGTTTGATCGCAACGTCTAATTTATCACCCGCTACTTTGCCTTCTAATTCTTTTTCCAAACCAGGAATCAAAGCACCTGTTCCGTGTAAATATTTTAACGGTTCACGACCAGTTGAAGTATCAATGACAACGCCATCATTGTCAGTAAGAGTGTAGTCAATAGCTACTACTACGTTTTTCTCGATATTCATTTTTCTAATTTTTTCAGATAAAAATCTATTGATAAAAAAGAGGCAAGTACCCTTGTCTGATTAACCATGAAGAAGATGCTTTGGAAGAAAAATCGACAAGGAAAAAATGGAAGAAAAAGGCTTACCTTTTGAAATTTGGCGCAAATATAAGTTTTTTGTGGAAAAAAATAAGACTCAAACCTTTCCAAACGACAAATTCTTAAAATTTAAGATTTCTATAAGAGACTTTTACGGTAATTAAAAGACTTAATAAATAAACCTATTCGTTGAATTAACAGTTACTTTTACGACGGAAAAATAGTTTGATTTTACATAAAATAAATACATGAAAAAATTTAATTTAATCTTTTTTGCAATGCTAAACTTACTTTTAGTAAATGCGATTTATGCCCAATCTGATTCTGAATTTTCAGGAGAAATGACTTGGGGGCAAGAATATAAAGAACCTTCCAATTCTTACCTTTCTGAAATTTTGGGAAATGATGGATCTGGGTTTTATGCCCTTAGACGACAACTTAAAGGAGGGATTATGACCGGAGGGAGTCCACAAAAAATCTATATTGAAAAATATGATCAGGACATGAAATTGAAAAAATCGAAAGAGATCGATTTGCGATACAAAAAGAAAAAGAGAGATTTTGAAAAAGTGCTTTATTTGAATAACCAATTTTACTTGTTGACTTCTTTTAATAATAAAGCTCATAAGGCTAATTATCTTTTTGTTCAATCTATTAAAAAGAAGACATTGACACTTAACAAGAAGATAAATAAAATTGCAGAGTCGCCTGCACGGGATGAATACCGAGAAGGGAAATTTAATTTTCATGTTTCCAAAGATAGTTCGAACGTATTGGTTTACAGTCAATTACCTAATCAAAAGAAAGCATCGGAAAGATTTTCAATACAGATTTTTGATAATAACTTTGAGAAAAAATGGGAAAAAGATATTCAATTACCTTACCCCGATAATCGTTTTTCTATAACTGATTATCGAGTAGATAATAATGGAAACGTATACTTACTTGGTATTTTGTATGAAAATCAATCAGGGTTTTTAAGAAGGAATACTAACTATCAATATGTCATTTTAGCTTATACCCAAAATGGCGAAGCGTCAGAAGAATATAATGTAAACTTGAAAGATAAATTTATCACCGATCTTACTTTTCGAGTTGGAAAAGATGGAAAATTAATATGTTCTGGTTTTTATTCTGAGAAAAATAGCTTTAGTATCAAAGGGACTTATTTTTTCCAAATCGATCCTAAAAACTCTCAGGTATACAATTCAAATTATAAAGAGTTTGATTTCGAGTTCGTAACGGAATACTATTCTGATCGAAGAAAAAGAAAAGCAAAAAAAGCGGAGGAAGAAGGTGATACTAGACGATCAGCCGAATTGTATCAGTATTCTCTCAATGATTTGATTTTGAGAAGTGATGGAGGAGCAGTTTTGGTCGCTGAGCAATATTATGTGGAGCGAAGAGAAGATAATCGATTTACCAATGGTGGATTTTATAATCCATATGGTTTTCGGAATAATCAATTCCGTGAAAATATCGAATACTACTATAATTATAATGATATCATCATAGTTAATATCAGACCAAATGGTGAAATCGAGTGGGCAAGCCGTATCCCAAAAAGACAAGAGACACGAAACGATGGAGGTTACTATTCTAGTTATGCTATGGCAATCGTGAGAGATAAGATTTGTTTTGTGTACAATGATAATGGTAGAAACTTTGGTGCTAAAGATAATAATCGGCGATATGGATTTAATGGTTCCAATTCTATTCTTGCATTGACGGAAGTAGGGATGGATGGAAGTGTAAATACTTATCCAATTAGTAGTAATCGAGAGCAAGGAATTATCACTCGCCCAAAAATTTGTAAACAAATAGGGAAAAAAGAAGTCGCCATCTTTGGGGAAAGAGGAAAGCGATTTAGATTCGGAAAATTAGAATTGTAATAATTTGCCGCAGACTTTTTATGACTCATATGACTTTTCGCAGATTAAATTTTAAAGTCAGTCTGTGAAAAGTTTTAAAAGTCTTAAAAAGTCAGCGGCAAAAAAATAATAAAAATGAAACATATCGCCATATTCGCCACAGGAGGCGGAAGCAATGCTCAAAAAATTATCGATCACTTCGAAAATCATGACGCAGCTAAAGTCAGTTTAATCATTTCTAATAAAAAAACAGCTGGCGTTTTAGAGAGAGCAGCGGCTAAAAATATACCTACCTTAATCCTAAATCGAGAAGAATTTTATCAAACAGAAGATATATTACAAAAATTAGATACGTTTCAGATTGATTTCATCGTATTGGCGGGCTTTTTGTGGTTAATGCCAACATATTTAGTAAAATCATATGTGAATAAAGTGGTAAATATTCACCCAGCACTTTTACCAAAATATGGAGGCAAAGGAATGTATGGCATGAATGTTCATCGAGCAGTACATGCCGCACAAGAGGCAGAAAGTGGAATGACTATACACTATGTCAATGAGCATTACGATGAAGGCGCCATTATTTTTCAAGCTAAATGTTCCCTTCAATCAACTGACTCACCAGAAGATATTGCCAAAAAAGTGCTTCAATTGGAACATCAACATTACCCTAAGGTAATTGAAAACCTAATTTTAGAAACTTAATTATTGTATAAAAAAATAAACACCGATTTATGAGAAGCTTATTAATCCTAATTTTTTGCTTGGGAATGACTACTGTTCATGCTCAAAATATGAGTTGGCGAAAGCAGGCCAAGTTGGCGAAGAAACAACTAGCAGAAGGCAACATGCAAGAAGCTGCCATGAATTTTGAAGCAGCATGGAAAAAGAAAACCAAGAAGAAAGAATATCTTTTTCAAGCAGCTGAGTGCTATTGGGAAGTAAAAGACTATCGCAAAGCAGCAGAATGTTATGAGCCACTCAAAGAGGAGAACAAAGATTTTATGCTTCCAGGGTTGAAGTATAGTCGTGCTCTAAAAATGGATGGCCAATATGATCAAGCTAGCCGAGCTTTTGTAGATTTTATCTATGGCTATCAAGGTGCTGACAAAGATGTGGTATCGAATATAGTTAAAGAAGAAATTAAAGGTTGCGAACTTGCCATGACTATGTTAGAGAACGAGATGAACAATGTTACTTTTGATCACTTGAGTTCTAATATAAATTCTAAAGCTGCAGATTTTGCACCAGTTCCATTTTCAGATGATGTACTTTATTACACCTCTAATATGGTGGGCGAAACTAAAATGTATCTGTCCCAACGAAATGGAGAATTATGGTCTCGTTCAAGAGTTCCGAAGAATTTCCCAGAAATCTTTGCTCCTCACTATGGAAATGGAGCTTTTTCACCAGACAATAAAAGATTCTTTTATACTCAATGTGATCAAGTAGATGCAATTGGTCGGATGATCAAAGGCTGTGAAATATTTGTTACTCAACGAGATGAAAGTGGTTGGTCAGCACCTCAAAGGTTGAATATGGGAATCAACAAAACAGGAACTACGGCAACTCAACCTTTCGTTATTCATCATAAGAATCAAGAAATTTTGTACTTCGTTTCTGATCGATCGGGCGGAGAAGGCGGAATGGATATTTGGTTTTCTACACGAGATCTGGCTAGCGAAAAAATGGATTTTGAGAGACCTAGGAATTGCGGAAAAGAAATCAATTCATTGGCTGATGAGATGACTCCATACTTTGATATGAATGAGAAGACGATGTATTATTCATCAAATGGAAAAACTAACATAGGTGGTTTTGATATTTTTAAATCAAAAAATACGGGAGATAATGAGTGGGCAAAATCTGAAAATATTGGTTTGCCATATAACTCAAGCGCAGATGATTACTACTTTAGAAAATACTCTGAAAGAGGCGGTTATTTAGTATCGAATAGAAAATTTGGTTTGGAAAAAACGACTTATGGTCATGATGATATTTTTAGTTTTTCTTCTCCAGTCGAAAGAATGATAGTAAGTGGAAAAGTAATGGATACGAAGACAAACGAACAGATGAAAGATGTTTGGGTGGCAATTTATGAAATTACCTCAGGTGGAACAGTTCGATTATTAGAAAATAAAGCTTCGGCAAATGGTACCTATGAGTTCAGCTTACTGCCTGGTAAAAATTATCGAGTAGAAGCAAATCGAGATGGTTATGAGGCAGATGGATGGGAATTCAGTACGATGGAAAATAACCAAATGATCTTCGAAAATGATATTACCTTAGGAGAAGTAGGAATGGCAACCAATACTCCAAATACGAATACTCCTACGATGACTGAGATAGAGCCAACTTCGGGGACTTCAACTGCTGATGGAACATTTAATAATCCTCGACCAACGATAGAGGAGGTAAGTGAAACCTTTGCAAATGATTCCGGGTCAACGACAACGAATAATCCTATGCCAAATACTAGTCCTACACCTACCATTACTATTGGTGAAGCTGGCGTAGTTTATAAAATTCAATTGATGGCAGTTCGTAATTTTAATAGTAATGAAGCTCGATTCAATATGCCAAAAAATTATGGAACTTTAGAAACGGAATATTTAGGAGAGAAAAATTTGACTAGAGTTTTATTATCAACTTTCCCGACAAAAGAAGAGGCTGAACGAATTTTGAATACCATGAGATCTTCAAGTCGAGATTTCAAAACAGCTGTGGTGGTTAGATATGAAAATGGTGTTCGAATAGACCCTTGGGCGAAGTAAAACATGAGTGATGAATGTCAAAAAAAAAGCTGACTGAATTATATTCAGTCAGCTTTTTTTTGGCTAGTGATGCATATGAATAAATCAAAAAACAAGAGTACTTATCACTCATAGTTTATCACTATAAAAAAACTACACTCCACCATTCAATTCATCTTGTAATTTTTTCAATTTGTCCCAGTTACCTTTTGCAGCCAATTTAGCTTGCTTTGCCCAAGTTGAAGGGTTATGCATCTTGAATCGATTACCAGCTTCTGTCAAAATATTTCGAAGTACACCAACTTTTGTTGAACCTAAATCAGCAAATGTTACGATCCCTGCATCATTCAAAAGGCTTTCGATTTTTGGACCGATTCCTTCAATTTTAGTCAAACTATCTTTGGTAGATTGAGCGACTACTTTTTTTGCAGTAGCTGTTTTTGCCGTAGTTTTTTTCGCAGCTGGTGCTGGTAATTCAACCACAGAATTAACAGTTCCAAACGGGTTAGATACAAATGCATCTGGAGTAACATCGTTAGTCCACATGTGACCATCTACTAGATAACGATATTCATATCGCTTGCCAGCTTCTAATTTAAGTACTGTTTTGTACTCTCCTTTTTTAGCAACTAGAGCGATACCTTCTGCAGTATTCCAATTATTGAATTCTCCTACAAGGACAACTTCTTTGCCTCCTTGAATCGCTTCTTTAGGTAATGTAAAAGTTACATCACACTTGGTTTTGTCTTTTGAAAATTTCTTTGTTAAGCTCATTTTTAATAAGTTTTAATTGTGATTTGTGAAAAAAAATAGGTTAAAATTTAAGAAGGCAAAATTAACTTAAATTCATTTTTATTCAACTTTTTTATTGATCTTTTTTACGATGGTAAACTGTTAAACTAAAGGTTGAGAGATTTTATGGGATTAGATCAAATGTCCAAATCTCTCCCTAAACCCTAAAATCCCCTGTAATCCACCTGTATGAATTGCAACAATTTTACTCCCCCGTGGGAAAAAATCTTTTTCAATCAAATCAAAAATTCCATAAAACATTTTTCCAGTATAAATAGGATCGAGCTGTATTTTATGATCTTCTTTAAACGCATTGATGAAATCTAAAAGGGTATCAGAGTGCTTCGCATAACCACCAAAATGGTAATCTGTTTGGACAGCATAGTTATCGTGATTTTCATTTGGGAAAAATTTGGATAGTAGATTTTTTACCTCTTCTTTCATAAAGTCACCTTTCAAAGCAGAAAAACCTAAAACCTGAGTATCTTGTTTTTTGGAACGAATCAATCCTGCAACAGTTCCCCCTGTTCCACAACTTGCACAAATAAAATCAGGTGTAAAATCTAATTGATCTAAGATCTCTAAGCCTAATTCTGCACAACCTTGCAACGCTAATTTATTCGTTCCTCCTTCTGGTAAAACATAACATTCTTCTAATGGAATTTCTAAATCTGGTAACAATTTATCTTTTAGAGAATACGTTTTCCTATCAACAAAGTGGAGTTCCATTCCACATTCTTTTGCAAAGGATAGCGTAGAATTCAGCGGAAGAACCTTTTCCCCCCGAACGATTCCAATTGTTTTTATATTAAATAATTTGCCTGCAGCAGCGGTAGCAAAAAGATGATTGGAAAAAGCTCCCCCAAATGTAAGAAGGTATTTTTTTTGAGCTTGCTGAGCTTGTGCGAGGTTATATTTTAACTTTCGCCACTTGTTCCCCTGTAATTCAGGATGAGTCAAGTCATCTCTTTTCATCCAAAGTTGGATGTTTTTTTGCTCAAAAAGAGACCCTTGTAATAACACTATTGGTGTAGGATTTAGAATCATTATATGTGAAAAAGGAATAATTTTTAGAAAAAAAGTTGTATTTAGAAAAAATCATATATAATTGGCACCATTGTTGAAATATTTTATATAAATTACATATATGATTTTCATATTTGTTTTCAAAGCATAACCTCCCCTTTAATCTCAATCTAAGTACATTACTACAGTTTTTTCCCTTAACAGAAGTTACACACTCTGACTAGAACACTATTTAAAACACTATAAATATTCCCAGTACATGAAAAAACAAAAAGTAAAATTACCCAGTTTAAGAGTTAAAAGTTTTACCACATCGACGCCTCGGCAAATTAAAGCCAAGTCACAAAAAAATGATGGAGGTTATACTTGGGTAGGATAACTTTTTTGATAAAAAGGCTATCCTGAAACCGTTACATGAACCAAAGAAAGATGAATCCTCGAATTGATATTTTTCGAGAAAAAAAACTAACTAAGTAATCCGATTCGGGTTTTCTTCGAAAGAAGAAAACCCGTTTTTTTTTGATTAACTTTGATTTATTCAAAGTGCAAATTAGGATTAAAATATTTATGCTTAAAATATATCACGCAGATTCTACTGTTTTTCGAGAGCGATATGAGTTGGACGAACTCTTAGATTTTTTGCCCAAAGGTCTTCATGATAAAGCCTTGCGGTACCGAATGCCACAAGATGCCTTTAATTATGTTTTGGGAAAATTGATGCTGAAAAAAGGATTAGAAAAATTAGGATTGGAAAACGATTTAGAAAAAATTCAATTCAATAAAAATGAGAAACCATTTTTAGAAAATGTGTTTTTCAATATTTCTCATTCTGGAAATTATGTGGTTTGTGCGTTGACTCAGGATGGTGAAGTTGGCATTGATATAGAAAAACCTAGGGAGATTACTCTTGATGATTTTGAAAGGAATTTTACTAAAAAAGAATGGACGAATATTACCACCCACTCTTTTCCTCTGAAAAAATTTTATTGGTATTGGGTGCGCAAGGAAAGTATCATCAAAGCATTGGGTGTTAACTTATCTTATCTCAATCAGATTGAATTAGAAGCTGGAAAAGATTTTTTTATTGAAAATGAGCAGCGATGGTTTTTGAAAGATTTGCACTTTGGGAATGGTTGCTTTTTTGCCATTTGCTCAGAAGTTGAATTTGAGAAAGTAGAAATGATTGAATTTGAAATATAATTTTTTTTGCCACAGACTTTAGCTGACTTTAAAGAAGACCTTTCGCAGACTATAACTCACAAGTCTGTGTAAAGTCATAATAAAAGTCAGCTAAAGTCTGTGGCAAAAAAACTAAAACACAATTATGGAAAAACCAAAAATAAACAGACCAATCATCCACATCATCAGCCGATACAGTAATTGGCAAGCTTCCGATATTGAAACTACTTTTCGAGAAAATGATATTTATGCCAATCAAAATGATTGGTCAAAATTTATCAAAACCTTTTTGATGAGTTTAGGCATCGCATTTTTTGTTTCGGGAGTGATTTTCTTTTTTGCGTATAATTGGGCGAGCCTTCACAAATTTGCCAAGCTAGGTTTGGTGCAGATCCTATTAATAATAATGGTTGCCGTGGCAGTTTTTTCGAACTTAGAGAAAAATGTAAAAGGCATTATTTTGATGGGAACGGGGATGTTGGTCGGTGCGTTGTTTGCCGTTTTTGGTCAAATCTATCAGACCGGTGCGAATGCCTATGATTTCTTTTTTGGTTGGACAGCATTCATTGCGTTATGGGTTTTTGTGTCTAATTTCGGGCCGATGTGGTTACTGTTTTTGGTGCTGATAAATATTTCGATTTGGCAATATTTTGAACAAGTTTTAGGGCGTGTGGATGAGGTGAAGATGTTAGATTTACTTTTTATAATAAACATTTTATACTTAGTCGGTTTAAAGATTTTAGCTCATTTCGGAAAAATAACTTCAGTCTCCAAATGGTTGGAAAGAGTAATTGTTTTGGTTTCCATAGCTTATCTGACTTTCAATATGAGCTTGCAAATTGTGGATTTTGATTCCATGTCATTTTTAACAATTATGTTGACATTAACTACTCTTCCTTTGGGAATTTATTATGGTCAGCAAAAAAAAGATACCTTTTTTATTGCAACGATAGGACTAAGCATCATCTTGATAATTCTTTCACTTTTAGTTAAACTTTTATTTGAAGTAGGAGATGAACTTACTGCATTTTTTATTACAGGTATTTATATTGTCGTAAGTATTTCGGGGTTAATTTTTTCGATTATCAAATTAAATAAAGAATGGCATGGAAAAGAAAAATAATGTAGATGTATTGTTAGAAGTTCTTCAAGTAAAGCATGGAGACACATTTTCTTTTGATCATGAAGCCATTCAAAAAGAATTAGAAATGCAGTCTTCCCAGTTTTCAAACTTAGCGGTGAAGATACTTTCTGTGATTGGAGGTTTGTTGGGGAGTTTGTTTTTTTTAGGATTTTTGATGCTTTTTGGATTTCAGGATACTCCTTTTGTCGCTTTAGTGATGGGAGTAATTTTGGTTGTAGTGGCTGTGGGAATCGACCGAAATGAGACAAGTGTTTTGTTCGATACGATAAGTATTGCTAACTTTTTGATTGGTGGCTTTTTGATCGGATTTGGTTTGGTGGAAGAGCTGAATGGAAGTGAAAATTTACTCATATTAATTGCCATGGTGGTTGCTTTAATTTCTTTTTTCTTTGCCAAAGGATTTATGTTGAGATTGACTTGTGTGTTGATCTTTAATGGTAGTTGGTTGGCGTTGATTTTAGAGAATAGTATTAATTCAGCATTTCATCTTCAAATTATTTTCCTTCTCGCTAGTTTTATTTATTTAAGTTTCTTTGAAGGAAAGTTGATTTCGAAAAATGTTTTCTGGAATTTAATTTATCAACCTTTGCATGCTGGATTTTTATTATCATTCAGTTTTGCGCTGATTTTATTAGCCAATAGTTGGAAGATGGAAGTCTATTTTTTTAATGGTTGGATTTCTTCGATTGCCATTTTTTTAGCTAATCTTTTTGTCGTATTTAAAATATTAGAGGGGTTAAAATTGAGTGATAAAAAAGATAGAATTTGGATTTATGGATTAAGTGTATTCGTTTTTTTACCAACTTTTTTGATGCCCTCGATTGGAGGGGCGATATTAGTTTTGTTGACCAGTTATCATATTGGGCATCGAGCGGGAACTGCTTTGGGGATGGTTGGTTTAGTTTATTTTGGGATGCAGTTTTATTATGATTTGAATTTAACACTTTTGATCAAGTCAATTATTTTGATGATTTCAGGAGTGGTATTTTTGAGTGCGTACTATTTTTATCACAAAACATTTACGAAAAGAGTAGAAGATGTAGAAGGACTAAATTAAATTTATTTTTCATGAAAAATATAAAAACGATCGTCATTATTTTTAATCTAGTTTGTTTGATTGGTTATATCAATTGGGCCATTTTCCATAAGGAGAAGACGATCGCCGAAGGAACCTTAATGTTATTTGAATTGGCACCTGTTGATCCTCGATCTTTGATGCAAGGGGACTATATGGATTTGCGCTATGCCATAGCAAGGGAAGGTAGAACTGAAAATGAATTACCTAAATTTGGGTATGGTGTGGTCACGTTGGATGAAAATAAAGTGGTAACATTAGTACGTTATCAAGAAGCGAAAACGCCTTTGAATGATGGCGAATTTTTAATTGAATATGCCATTCATCGGAGAGGGATAAGCTTCGGAGCAGAGTCTTATTTTTTTGAAGAAGGAACTGCGGAACGATTCGAAGAGGCAAAATATGGCGGTCTTCGAGTGGATGAAGAAGGGAAAAGTATATTAATGGGTCTGTATGATGAAAACTGGGAATTTATAGAACTATAATTATTTTTCAACTCGTACCCAATCTATTTCTAAATGAAATTTCCCTACCTGTTTGTTAGCAATTAAGATTCCGATTTGTTGTAATTCATTGGAATTATATTTTCCATATTCAGAATAAACTCGTCCTCTGAAGGTCGGTTTAAAATCATCGACAGCTAGCTCAATTTCTTTCCATTGGTCTTTTTCCGTTTCGAAATCCAAGGTATAAGCGATACCATCAAAACTTCTAGTACTTCTCATTCTAAATTGGTAGATTTTACCATCACCTTTCACTCTAAGTTTTACCTTTTTGAAAGCTTCTTGGTTGAAATTTTCAGGAATAGCTCTGACTGAGGCAAACCCACCATTATTTTCTAATGATACCTCACCTGAAAAACCAAGTGTATTTTCTTTTTCATTCCAAACTATTTTACTTTGAGAGAGTCCCCCCATTACCCCATCATTGACGATTCGCCATGAGTTAATTTCGTTCGCCTCTTGAAATTCGAAAAGAGAAGTTTCAGTAGTTATCATAGTAATTATTGCAAGTGAGATAAAAATGTATTTCATGATGCTAAAACATAATGAGTAGAAATATGTTTAAATTTTTTTAGGGTGGTATTAGAA
>CAYGRM010000064.1:0-22448 GCA_964352225.1 uncultured Saprospiraceae bacterium
AGAGAATGATATTTTCGTACATGGACATTGGTGCAGGGTCAAGTGCGCTATTGACACGTCCTGCTTTTCCAACTACCGTTTCTACTTCAGGAATTGCGGTTGCTGCCATATCCAATAATCGGAGATTCTTAATATTTTCTTGCATCCCCGAATGAGGCATCGAAGTCGGCATCAGTAAGAATGAACCTTCATCCAAAGAAGGCATAAACTCTTCTCCTGTTTTTTGAAAAACTAAAAAGCCTTGGTAAATGATAAAGCCGACTGCTATTAAAAACAGAATTTTAAATCGAAGTAAAAACCGAAGTATATTTTCATAGAAATAAATGATGAGGTAGAAAAACCCAATCAGTCCACCTGCTACGACCACGATAAAAAAGAAGTTAGATACGTTACTTTTATTAACTCCCAATGGCATCCAAACGGTTGCTAAGAGCCAAGCAACCACTAATGCGTAAACAATATTTGTAAGCACAGAAAGGATTTTCACATTTCTATCAGAACTAAATTGTTGAACTAATTGATGGAGTATTCCTGCTATACCAACTACGGATAAAATGCTTCCCAAAAATTGATTATAAAAATAAGCAACTACTAACCCAGCAATTAAAGCCAATCCATTTCCAACATAAGAGAAGATTTTCTTTTTTGACTTAAAAGAAAAAATGGTGTGTGCCAATGGAGGGATAATCGTGATGGCAACAATGATAGAAGCGACTAAAGCAAACGTTTTGGTAAATGCCAACGGCTTAAATAATTTCCCTTCCGATGCTTCCATCGTGAAAACTGGAATAAAAGAAATTATCGTAGTCGCAACTGCTGTGATAACTGCTGATGCCACTTCAATCGTTGCTTCATAAATAGTTTCCAAAAGATTTTCTTCAGGTGGAGCTTCTTCAATTCTGTTGACGATACTTTCGATGAGGACAATTCCCATATCAACCATCGTCCCGATAGCAATCGCAATTCCTGAAAGTGCAACGATGTTGGCATCTACACCAAAATATTTCATGGCTATAAAACACATTAATACCGCAACTGGCAAAGTACTCGAAACTAACAAAGATGATTTCAGATTTAGCAACATCAAGATGACCACAATAATGGTAATGAGTATTTCTAGGGTGAGGGCTTCTTCTAGTGTCCCAATCGTTTCGTTTATCAATTGAGTTCGGTCATAGAATGGAACTATCTTGACTTGTGAAACGGTTCCGTCTCTCAATGTTTTAGTAGCTAACCCTGGTTCTATTTCGGCAATCTTTGCTTTTACATTTTGGATGACTTCCAAAGGATTTGCACCGTATCGAGCGATGACCACTCCACCAACTGCTTCTGCTCCTGACTTGTCTAAAACTCCTCTCCGAGTAGCTGGTGCAATATTCACTTTTGCTACATCACCAATTCGAATCGGCACATTATTATTTACGGTAACGACACTTTTTTCGATGTCTTCAATATTTTTGACATAACCTAAACCACGAACAAAATATTCCGCTAAGTTAATTTCGAGCGTCTGCGCTCCAATGTCAATATTACTTCCTTTGATGGCTTTCATCACCTGCTCCAAGGATATATTATTCGCTTTCATCGCATCAGGGTCTACATCCACTTGGTACTCTTTGACGTAACCTCCAATGGAAGCAATCTCTGCCACACCCTCCGCAGCAGACAATCCATAACGGACATAAAAATCCTGAATAGTTCGAAGCTCATGCAAATCCCAACCTCCCGTAGGATTCCCTTCTTCATCTTGCCCTTCCAAGGTGTACCAGTAGATTTGCCCCAAGGCAGTTGCATCTGGACCAAGAGTGGGTTGTACTCCTTCGGGTAAAGTGTTGGATGGAAGAGAGTTTAATTTTTCCAAAATTCGACTTCGACTCCAGTAGAATTCTATGTCATCATTAAAAATGATAAAGATGGTAGAGAACCCAAACATGGAATTACTACGAATACTTTTCACCCCAGGAATACCCAATAAAGCCGTGGTCATCGGGTAGGAAATCTGGTCTTCAATATCTTGTGGTGAACGCCCCATCCATTTGGTAAAAACGATTTGTTGATTTTCACCAATGTCAGGAATCGCATCTACGGATACAGGGTCACGAGGCAATTCTTTAATACCAAAATCAAAAGGTGCTGTCACCAATCCCCAGCCTACAAATAGGAGAAGTAATAAATAAGCAACGAGCTTATTTTCGAGAAAGAATCGGATAAATTTATTTAGCATAACACATTTACTTTTCTTTTTTAAATTCTCGAACAGAGCAATCAAGGCTCTTTTGCAAAAGCCCAAATACGGAAAGGAAGTCCAATGTATGTTCACATTGAATTTCCATGTATAAAAGAAAAGTATATGCTATAAAAGGAAAGATTGATTCAGTACAGGGATGTCCTTCACCACAATGGGTGGATGATAATATTGAAAATTAGGAGTAGATTTTTCAATGAAATCATTCTTGAAAAATACTGCCACAAAGGCAACTACAAATTGCTGAAGCTCAGTACTAACTACAAATTCAGCGGAGGAATCTAATTGTTCTAAATCAGATTGAATATGAAGTGATTTACTTTCACAACAACCTGTTTTACTCATAGAACACCCTTGATTGGAAGATTCTTCTGCCATCATCATTTGATGATTAGGGCAATTTTTCATGTTAGCTGCCATCCTATCATGGCAGGTTTCAGCTTTTCCGAAAAAACTAACATTTTGTAATTTTCCTTGACAATAATGCATATCAATAGCGAGATTTACCGTGGAGGCAAACATCACAAACGCCATAGTTAAGGCGATAATTCGATATGTATTACTAATTGATTTCATCTTTTTAAAAAGGTATTTCAACAAATGTACGATAAATGTACCATAAATATTTTATACAATTCCATAAATAACTTTCAAAATTTTGACATGGTCTTTTCTTAAATGAGTTTTCCCTGACAAAATCTATCTCATACCAAGTTAGTTATTTGTTAAAATTAAATCATCACTAAGTGGTAACAAAACTTAACAACTCATTACAATGATATTTCAAAAAAGAAGTTTAGTTCTCTATAAAAAATCATCATAATGAGTTGCTAAATGTAGGTTTTTACAGTTTGACTAATCTTGATTTTCGAGTTTGTAAATTAACTTTTTCATTTGAACAATCTCTTTTTCTTGCGCTTCAATGATTCCCTCTGCCAGTTTTTTTACTTCAGGGTCACTTAGTTCAGCTCTTCCACTAGTTAAAATTGCAATGGAATGGTGAGGAATCATGGCTTTCATCCATCTCACATCCTCAATAGGTTTTTGCTGTCTCACCAAAAATAAAGAGACCAAAAAGATAGCAACGCTACCAACAATAATTCCAATATTTTTAGCCCTATCTTGATACATTTTTCGCATGAATAGAAACATAATAATTGCCATAGCAGATACACCAATTAAGGTCATATACATACGAGTCCAACTAAAATAAACATGGTCGAATTCGTAGGTGTTGAGGTACATAGTGATGTACATAGAAACAGCCGAGGCAGCGACCATAAGAATGAAAGTCTTGTAATTAGAGTTTTGATTTGAATTATTCATTTTATAATAATTTTTAATTAGAAAATTAGTTGCCTCAAACGAGTATTCACAACCAGTTAAGGCAACCGTAAAGTTTTTAGATTAATGATTATGTATTTGTTGAATTGTCACCACATGATGAAACGTCAACGGAAGTGGCTGAAAGAACTATAAATAGAAAAATGATTTTGATGCACTTCATTGTTTTGAATTTTTATAAAGATTGAAAATATTAAAAACGAATACCTAATCCTCCACCTGCACCAAAGCGATTATCATAACTTCCCATCAAAGAAAAATTTCTAGAAAGCATGTATTCTGCTCCTGCACTCCAAACTGTTTCGCTTGAAAAATCATGAGCACTTTCTTCTGCATCCATGACACCGAAATCAACTTGGTATTCGATATTTCCAAAAACAGAGAGGCGTGGAAAAATCATCAACTCTCGACTCAAGCCAATCTGTGGACGCAAATGATTATCAATTCGGACATCCAATCCGAACATATAAGGTGTGAAATATTTAATCCCAACTACTGCAGTTGTGGACAGTTCATCCAAACTATTTTCCATCTCATTTTCTACATTGACTCCACCAAAGACTCTGACAAAATCATTGAGGTAGCGGTCGTAGGTTACTTCTGCTTCTAGATTTTTGTTGTACCCAAATTCTGCTAGAAGATTAAATTGATTTCTCAAATTGGAAGAAGTCAGATTAACTTCCGTCATGTGAGAGGCAACATCCACTAATCCCCAATTATAAAAAATGTTAGTTTCGTGAATCAGATTTTTCAGCGGTGCATCTTTCAAGCGTTCATCACGAGGCGTATCATAACTCATCACCCTTGCCATACCTCCCATCATGTGGTATAAAATATGGCAATGAAAAAACCAATCCCCATATTCATTTCCATAAAACTCTATCGTCACTTCTTGCATCGGCGGAACGTTTACCGTATGCTTCATTGGAGAGTATGTTCCATTCTTATTCAATACTCTAAAGAAGTGTCCGTGTAAGTGCATCGGGTGGTGCATCATCGTCAGGTTATTCATCGTGATACGAGTGACCTCACCTTCTTTGATTTTAATTTTGTCCGTTTCTGAAATGGGAACACCATTCAAACTCCAGATATACCGATTCATATTTCCCGTCAGATTGAGCAGTATTTCTTTGACTGGTATATCTTTATCATAAGTCGTAGGTTCTGGTGATTTCAAATAGTCATAGTTGAACTCAGCATACATATCCATCCCAGACATCTTCGACATCTCCATTTGTTCATCTTTCTTCATCTCCATTTTATCCATATCGTGGTTCTCATTTTTCATTGATTCCTGATTCCTCTTCATAGTATCCATTTTCATGTTGTCCATTTTCATTTCATCATGATTCATCTTCATTCCTTCCTGATGATTCATCTTCTCCTTTTTCATTCCTTCTTTCTCTTTCATTTTCTCGTGATTCATTCCCTCTTGATGATTCATTTTTCCACCTTTCATATCCATTTGCATCCCGTATTCTTTTTTCATTTCAAATCGTTCATCTTTCTTAGGTTGAAATTTCAGCGCAGGCGCACCCATTTTCATATCCATCTTTGCCATTTTTTTCATCATGTCAATTTTATCAGGACGAGCAACGACCATGGTTTTTTTTATTTCACCTTGACCGAGATAAGCAGTTGTAAAACCTGAACCATCTTGTGCCATCGCCCTTACTTCCATTTTACCATCATCAGGAATAGTGACAATAAAATCATAAGTTTCCGAAACGCCAAGCAAGGTTTTATTTCTTCGAACTGGCACAACATCCAGTCCGTCAGAAGCAACTAAAAGCGGTTTTTCTCCTCCAAAGGTTAGCCAGAAATAAGTGGAAGCGGCAGCATTGATAAATCGTAACCTAACTTTTTCACCTGCTTTAAATTCAGGATATTCTTGGGTAGATTGACCATTGGTTAAAAAAGCAGCGTAGTAAATATCGGCAACGTCCGCACCTTCCATTCTTTGTTTCCAAAAGTTGAATTGGGCTTTTAATCCACCTTGGGCAATCACTCGATTAAGTGGTGTAGCCGTTCCTTTTTTGATGCCGTACCACTCGTTTCCTCGTTTAAGATTCCGCAGCACGTTCATCGGTTTTTCATTCGTCCAGTCAGACATCACCATCACTAAGTCGTGGTCGTAGTCTAATTTTTTTTCTTTAGGCTCAATCACAAACGAACCATAAACCCCAGACTGTTCTTGTAACATAGTGTGCGAATGATACCAATATGTTCCTGATTGATTGAGCGCAAATTCATAGGTAAAAGTTTCGCCTGGTTGAATTGGAGGTGTCGTGAGATAAGGAACGCCGTCATAAAAATTGGGTAACAGAAGCCCATGCCAATGCACCGAAGTTTCCATTTTCATTTTATTGGTCACGTGGATTACAGCATATTCTCCCTCTATAAATCGAAGGGTTGGACCTGGAATGGAATTGTTAATTGCCATTCCCATCACCTCTTTTCCTGTGATGTTGACCATCTTTTTTTCAATGGTTAAATTATATTCCCTAACGGGTAGATTATTGATATTTCCTTCAACAGAGGCGGTAGTTTGCGCTGTTAAAATAATGGGGAAAAGGAATGTAAAAATTGATAAGATTAAATTTTTCATAATTGTAAATATATTGTTACATGATTTCAACCATGGGTCAAATCAATAAAATAGGTTTGATTAAATACAGTAGAATGTCTCTGCGATATTTCACACAGGACGTTCAAATACTACAATAAAAGTTTAGGCTTAAATTAAAAAGGATTGGAAAAGGACATAGGTATCCCTTGCTATGAAAGGAGAGTCGTAGTGGAAAAAACGAGTAGCAGATTTTTGGGTAAAATCTTTTTGTAGAAAGATAGCTACATAAGCGACAACGAACTTTTTGAGTTCTGGAGTAATTTTATCGTCAGCAACTTCATTAGTTTGGTCTAGGTCAGACTTCAATAATATGGATTGATTATTACAACACTTCGTTCGAGACATGGAAGTTTTATCTGCATCATTGGTCATTTTCTGATGGCTCATACAAGTTTTAGGACTCGTATTTTCTGCGGGTTGACAACAACTTCCTGACCATCCAAAAAGACTAACCAGTTTCCCTTGACAAAAATGCATATCAAGGGTCATGTTTGCAGAAGTTGCAAACATGACCAATGCCATTGTAAAGGCAAATATTCGATATGTATTATTTATTTTTTCCAAAATATTGTTACTGCTTGGTTATAGAATGACCATTCTTTTCTAGAAAGATTAAATAGAAACAATGTTCACCATTGAGTTGAAAAAATATTTTGGAGGTAATATTTTATTATTCCTTAACTACTGAAGACTCCATTTCCGATATTTTATAATGACCAATTGCAGCTTGAAGTTTGCCAACTTCGATAGGATGCTTTAATTTTAAAATACCTTGAGGAGCTTGTAATTGAATATTAGCTTCTTCCACATTTGGCAAATTTTCTAAAGCTCTTTTTACACTTGCGACACATCCTCCACAAGTCATTCCTTCTATATTATATTTATGTACCATGATATTTAATTTTTGATTTAAAAATTTTTCATCCAAATAACTGGATAATTTCTACTGCAAAAATAGCGGTACAATTCAATTGCTACGTTATATAATTTTGTAAATAATTTATGAAGTTTTGACATTAAGGATGTCAAAGCTCATCCAAGGATTGTCTTTTCTGGCTTTGCAGTTTTTTAAAAGCAGAAGGCGACATACCCGTTGTTTTCTTAAACTGAGCAGATAGGTGGGCGGTGCTACTATAATGCATTTGGAAGGCTATTTCAGAAAGCGTTAATTCATCGTAGGTCAAGAATTCTTTTACCTTTTCTATTTTTTGTGCCAACACAAATCGCTCAATCGTTCGTCCTTCGACTGCTGAAAACAAGCGACTCAAATAAGCATAATCGTAATTTAATTTTGAGGAAAGCAGGTCAGAAAAATTGACTGGTGAAGCTTCTTTTTGGTAATGAATTTCTTGGATGATGATGGACTTGATTTCGTTAATCAGTTTGGTATTTTTATCATCGAGGAGTTCGAATCCCCTTTCCACCAATTTTGATTGGAGTAATTTCTTTTGGTTGGCATTTATTTTTTGAGTGGTTGATACTGCTCCTAATTGAATTTCGATGACCTCGATTTCTAAGTCTTGGAATACTTGCCGAACGGATTCAATGCAGCGGGGGCAGACCATGTTTTTGATGATGATGGATTCTTTATTCATGTTAAACAAACATAAGTTAATTTTGAAAGAAATGATGCCCCCCCTAACGAATAATTTTTTTGATAAGGCTATAATAATAAACACATCCCCTTAAGTGCCAAATTAAACATTCTTTTAACTTGAATTTTCATTATCTTTGCCCCGTGGAATTAAGAAAAAAAATATTCAGTCATTTCCTATTATTTATCTACCTATTGGTGGTGATACATCATTGTATCAACCCCACTCATGATTCTGCGATTGATAAATCTACTTCCACCAATAATACTCACCAACATAATGAATACCAAACTGTTCATCATGAGCATCATTTTCATGTTGGTATATTTCATTTTATTGGTCATTTATTTGAAAAACTAAATCATTCTAGCGACCAATCCGATGAGCATATAATTCTAGTTCAAAAAACGGCTACCAAAAAAGTCGTCGATTATAAAAAATCTAAACCGCTCTTTTTTGAGGCTAATGATGAATTGGTGTTTGAAGTGGATGCTGAATCCTTACCAGATCCACCTTTTCACTTATCGCTTTTACAAAAATTAAAACTTCCAAGTACTCCGCTTAGAGCACCTCCAGCACTCATTTAATCTTACCATTTAGGAACACACTTCGTTGTTCCATTTATTCATTTTTATTTTTCAAACTAACGATTTGTTTGGATTTTCAATTTCTTATATCCAAACAAGTTTAAAGAATTAGACAATATGAAATATATATATTTCTCTGCCATTTTGTTGGCAGGGTTGCTTGTGTTAATGAGCAGTTGCGCACATGAACATGGAGAAGATTCGCATAGTCATGGCGACGAAACCCATGCTCCTCACGGTCCTGAATTAGAGCCAATGGCTTTTACTATTTGGACAAAAAAATCCGAACTCTTTGTAGAGTTTCCACCATTGATTGTTGATAGGAAAAGTCGCTTTGCTGCACATTTTTCTGATATGTCCAATTTCAAAGCAATTGAAGAAGGAAGAGCAATGGTTCGATTGATGGAGGGCAATCAGAAGGTAGCAGAGCATGGTGTGCCTAAGCCAACTTCGCCTGGCATTTTTCGACCTACTTTATCTCCGACCAAGGCAGGTACATATGATTTACAATTCATTCTATTTACCGATAAGTTCAATGATACGATTACTATAAAAAATATGGAAGTTTATCCCAATGAAGAAGCTGCGATGGCGGCTAATCCACCTCAACCTGAAGGTGATGAGGTTTCTTTTTTGAAAGAGCAAGCGTGGAAAATTGACTTTGCCATTGGGCAAGTGAACCGACAAGTTATCCGAGAAGTGATTCATACTTCTGGAGAAATTCAACCGATAAAAGGAGAAGCAAAAATGGTCGTTGCCAAGAGTAGCGGAATCGTTTTTTTTAAAAGTAAGAATTTGCAAGAGGGAAGAAATGTTCGGTCAGGTGAAAGTTTATTTAACATCAATAGCAAAGGGTTAATTAAATCAGATTTGGCAGAAAAATTTCAGACGACCAAGGCTCGGGTGGAGCAAACTAAATCTGATTTTGAACGAGCAGAAGGATTATTGGAGCAACAAATTATTGGGCAAAAAGAATACGAACAACGGAAGTTGGATTATTCAGTTGCCACCGCCGAATTCCAAACACTTACCAATAATTATAGTGCGAATGGACAATCGATTTCTGCACCAATGGCAGGTATTGTAAAAAATGTTTTGGTAACGGATGGGCAGTTCGTGGAGGAAGGAACACCTTTGTTGGAAATCACTCGGAATCGACGGTTGCTATTGCAAGGAGAAGTTTCCCAACAATACATTCCCAAATTGGCTTCTATAAAATCTGCCAATTTTAAAACGCCTTATTTACCAGAGACTCAATCCATCTCAGCTTATAATGGGCGGTTAGTTTCTTATGGGAAAATGTTGGAAAGCGGAAGCAGTTTTGTTCCAGTTATTTTTGAATTAGATAATTTGGGTGCATTAATTCCAGGTTCTTTTGTAGAACTTTTTTTACTCACTCAACCTATCAATAATGCATTGGCTGTTCCTAAGTCTGCATTGATGCAAGATTATAGATTGAATTATGTTTATGTCCAAACGGGAGGAGAAAGCTTTGAAAAACGAGAAGTGAAATTAGGTGTGGATGATGGAGTCAATGTCCAAATTCTTTCTGGCATTGCCGAAGGAGAATGGGTCGTAACCAAAGGTGCTTATCAAATCAAAATGGCATCTATGTCTTCCACTATTCCAGCGCACGGACATGAACATTAATTCTTAAACTAAAAATCTATTAAAAATGATTAGACGACATTTTAAAATAAAAATGTGGTTTTGGCTAGGAATTATTGTAGCAATGACCTCATCGAGTTTTGGACAAAGTGAAACTATTAATTTAGAAGAAGCTTTAAATCTGGCTCGTAAAAATTACGCTGGTTTAGAAAGAGATAGACTCAGTATTGAGCATCAAAATAAATTAGCTACTACTAAAATTCAACAAAGCCCTGCTCAAATATTTTTGTCGGGAGAAGAGTTTGGAGCTGATAATCAATCGGGGATTCACTCCATTAATTTACAGCAAAATTTCTACTTGCCAAAGGCGACTAAAATTCAACAAGAGTTTTATAAAAAAGGAGCTTTGTTGGCTGAGAAAAATTTAGCGCTCACCGACCAAGAATTAAAACGGCAGGTGGAACAAGCCTATTTCCAATTATTATTTGCTAAACAAAATCAGCAACTCGTTGATGCAAATTCAAAATTGTACGAGGACTTTTTAGCGGTAACGACCACTCAATTAGAAGCTGGCGAAACTGGAAAGATTCCGCAATTGGCAGCTCGTTCCAGATTGGGTCAAGCTAAGTTGGCGCAAGAACATTCGAAAGAAAAGTATCAAATTGCTAAGACACTTTTTAACCAATGGTTAGGAGAAAATACACAATTTGATGTAGCAGGTGAGTTACCTGTTGGTTCCAATTTATTAGGAGATTCTATCTCTCTTTCCAATCCTCATTTGCAAATTATTCAAGCGCAAAGAGAAGTAGCTACTGCTAAAATAGAGACAAAAAAAGCCCAGCTATTTCCTCAAATTAATTCAGGGATAAGATTGCAAACCGCTAATGGGACTTTTCCTTTATTTGGTTATCAAGTTGGAGTCAATGTTCCACTTTTTAAAAAGGCTTACCAAGGTAGAATTGAAGCAGCGGAAATCGAGGTAAAAGTGCAAGAGGCATCTCTAAAAAATGAGCAACAAAAGTTAGGTCGAACCATTAGTGAATTGCGGTATCGACTCGAACATCAGTTGCATATTTTAGAATTTCTCCAAGAGGATTTAACACCAATAGTAACCGAACAAAGTGCAGTCAACTTGGCAGCATATCGAGAAGGAGAAATTGGTTATCTGGAATATTTAGATGGCTTGGAGCAAGTGATAAAAGTGAAACAACAGTATTTAACAGCTTTGTACGAATTTCATGTATTGCAAATAGAGATGAATTATTGGTTAGGGAAATAATGAAATTGGTATTCAAAATAAAATAATAATGCTTAATAAAATCATACAGGTTTCCTTGAGAAACCGACTTTTAGTCTTAGCGATTTTCGCTATGATTATGATAACAGGCGGCTACATTGCATCCGAAATGGATGTGGATGTATTTCCCGACCTGACTGCGCCAACCGTCACGGTGCTGACCGAAGCACACGGTATGGCGACGGAAGAAGTGGAACGACTCGTTAGTTTTCCATTGGAGTCTGCCTTGAATGGCGCACCTAATATTCGACGTATTCGTTCGTCTTCCGCAATGGGAATTTCTATTGTTTGGGCAGAATTTGAATGGGGGACAGATATTTATAAAGCCCGTCAAATTGTAGCGGAAAAATTAGCAACTGTAGAAAGTAAACTACCCGAAGGTGTGGAAAATCCTACGCTTGCTCCTATCTCTTCCATCATGGGAGAAATCATGTTGTTGAGTTTAAGTTCAGATAGCTTAGCTCCAATGGAATTACGAACCATTGCTGATTGGAATATCCGACCTCAATTATTAGCTGTCAATGGCGTGGCACAAGTCATCGTGATTGGTGGTGCTTACAAACAATATGAAATTGCAGTCTCTCCAGAAAAAATGAAATACTTCGGGGTTTCCTTAATGGAGCTGGAACAGGCAGCAGCAGCTTCGACCAAAAATGCTTCTGGTGGTTTCATCAATGAATATGGCAATCAATACATTATTCAGGGAGAAGGGAGAACCAATTCTGTTGAAAAAATCGGTCAGGCTTTAATTAAAATGCAAGGAAATAATCCCATTAAAATAGAAGATGTGGCAGAAGTCCGAATTAGTGCTGCACCTAAAATTGGGGATGGTGCGGTGTCGGGAAAATCATCAGTCATCATGACGCTGATGAAACAACCGAATGCTAACACCATGAAGCTGACCGAGCGTATTGATGAAACAATGGCTGGAGTACAAAAACAATTGCCCAATGGCGTGGAGATGAATACTCATATTTTTCGGCAAGCTAATTTTATTCAAGCTTCTATTGATAATTTGCAAACGACTTTATTGGAAGGAGCTTTGTTTGTCAGCATTGTCCTTTTTCTTTTTCTGCTCAATTGGCGGACAACGGTAATTTCTTTGATTGCAATTCCCGTTTCTCTTTTAGTCACCATCATTGTTTTAAAACTATTTGGTTACACTATCAACACCATGAGTCTGGGAGGAATGGCGATTGCCATCGGAGCATTAGTAGATGATGCGATTATTGATGTGGAAAATATTTTTAAGCGACTTAGAGAAAATGTCAACAAACCAATTGCGGAAAAACAGGCAGCCTTAAAAATCATTTTTGATGCTTCGAGTGAAATTAGAAATTCTATTCTAATTGCCACACTCATCATCATTACTGCTTTTATTCCGCTATTCTTTTTGAGTGGCATGGAAGGTCGTTTATTGCAGCCGTTGGGTGTTTCTTTTATTGTAGCGATTTTTACTTCTCTATTTGTGGCGGTTACTTTAACTCCCGTTTTGAGTAGTTATTTATTGACCAATGAGCAACGGCTACAACGACAGGCAAAAGGAAGTTGGGTAGAAAGAACAGTCGGAGCAGGTTATCGAAAAATACTAGAATTGGTTTTAAAAATGCCTCGCTTGGTGGTGTTATCGGCAGTCGTTTTATTTGCCATTTCTATTTATTTAGGGACAGGTTTGGGGCGTAGTTTTTTACCAGAGTTCAATGAAGGTTCGTTGGTCATCAGCGTAGTCACTCCTCCTGGAACATCCTTGGAAGAATCAAATAAAGCAGGTGCTTTGGTGGAAGAAATTATGTTGGAAATGCCCGAAGTCGATATCACTTCTCGACGAACAGGTAGAGCCGAAATGGACGAACATGCACAAGGAGTTAATGCTTCGGAAATAGATGTACCTTTTACTATAGGAGAGAGAGATGAAGAAGCATTTTTAGAGGATGTGCGAACCAAGTTATCAGTTGTACCTGGAGCGAATATCACAATTGGACAACCCATCGCTCACCGGATTGACCACATGCTTTCAGGAACGAGAGCAAATATTGCCATTAAGATTTTTGGGGCAGACTTGAACAAACTATTCTCCACAGGAAATCAAATCAAACGGGAAATCGAAAGTATCCCCGGTTTGGTTGACCTTAATGTAGAGCAGCAAATAGAAGTTCCTCAAATTCGCATTTTGCCCAACCGAATTATGTTGGCTAAATATGGAATTCGACTAGGTGATTTTATGGATTACATAGACGTTGCTTTTGCGGGCGAGCGAGTCGGTCAAGTCTTTGAAGGGCAACGTAGTTTTGATTTAGTGGTTCGATATGATGAGCAAAATAGAAATACTGCGGAGGCAATTAGAAACAGTTTAATAGATGCGCATAACGGAGAAAAGATTCCATTGAATTATGTCGCTACCGTTGATGTAACAGGTAATCCCAATTCTGTCAATCGAGAAAATGTGCAACGTAAAATTGTGGTATCTGCAAACGTGGCAGGGCGAGATTTACGAAGTGTCGTCAATGAGATACGAACGACTGTTGATGAAAATATTTCTTTACCAGAAGGTTATCGGGTAGAATATGGCGGGCAATTTGAAAGCGAAGAACGAGCGACTCGAATGTTATTAATTACTTCTATCGGAGCGATATTGCTCATTTTCCTTTTGCTCTATATGGAGTTTAATAATCTTGGATTAGCGGCGATTGTCTTGATGAATTTACCCTTGGCTTTGATTGGTGGAGTATTCATCGTGTACTTTACGACTGGTATTGTTTCGATCGCTTCGACGATTGGATTTATCAGTTTGTTTGGTATCGCAGCTCGAAATGGAATTTTATTAGTGAGTCGTTATCAGGTACTTCAAGAGGAAGGACTTAATATTCGAGAGACGATTATTGAAGGTTCGCTTGACCGATTGAATCCAATATTGATGACTGCATTGACGACAGGTTTAGCCTTAATTCCATTAGCGTTAGCAGGTGGACAGGCAGGAAATGAAATTCAAAGTCCGATGGCGATTGTAATTTTGGGAGGATTGATAAGTTCTACTTTTTTGAATTTGGCGGTGATTCCTGCGATATATAAGTGGAGGGGTTTAGGAGCATAGAATTATAAAAAATAATCAGGGGTTGAGTAAAAAGTCAATCCCTGATTCAATTTAAAAACAAGAAATAATTAATGGATAGTTTAACGCAAGCAGCCTTAGGCGCAGCAATCGGAGAAACTGCTTTAGGAAAAAAGATAGGCAACAAAGGAGCAATTTTAGGAGCGGTGGTCGCTACGATTCCAGACCTTGATGTTGCCTTATTTTTATTTTATGACAAGTTTGAAATGTTGAGTATTCATCGAGGATTTAGCCATTCTATTTTGTTTAGTTTTCTTGGTGCATTTCTGCTAGCATATATTTTTCAACGCATCAAGTGGACGAAAAAAAATTCATTTACAAGGTTGCGTATTACGACAGCTTTGACCCCACCGCTACGATTTCAACTGACCCCACCATAACGGAGGTTTGACCCCCTCAAAATATTTAAAAATGTGGATGCATACGAACAGCCTTTGGCTGAAAATATCCAAATTGCCTGCTCATCAAAACAGCAGGCGAATGGGAAAAATCAAACGTATGGATCAAGTAAAAGCAATCATTAAGACCTATGTAGCGACACAATCGTTCAAAGCAACAGCACGGCAACTTCGGATTTCAAAAAATACGGTAAAAGAATATGTTCGTCGAGGGCAATTGGCGGAAAGTGATTTATCAAAATTATTGGCTTTGTCAGACGAAGAGTTTTTATTAGTTTTTTATGGCGATAAAAACAAACCTGACAATGAACGTACCGCTATATTTTTTTCTAAAGTAAACGATTGGATAGAAGAACTTCGCCGAGTTGGCGTTACCAAACATTTATTGTGGGAGGAATATCGAACGGAACATCCAAATGGTTTTGCTTATAGCCGTTTTTGTGAACTCCTCCGCAACCATGTTGGACAACGAAACTTAACCCTTCCCATGCACCATTCTCCTGGTGAAGTGATGCAAGTAGATTTCGCTGGTAAGAAACTACAATGGGTCGATCGAACTAGTGGCGAAGTTCATCAATGTGAAGTTTTAGTTGCGGTGATGCCTCATTCTCAGCACACTTTTGCCATAGCACTACCAAGCCAAAAGACCGTAGATTTTATCGCAGGATTAAATGCAGCCTTAATTTACTTCGGTAAACTTCCACAGATTATTTTATCCGATAATCTCAAAGCTTACGTGACCAGAGCCGATCGGTATGAACCTCAGTTCAATGATTTATGTGTACAACTAGCAGCGCATTATGGCATCCATTTACAAGCTACTCGTGCAGGAAAACCAAAAGATAAAGCAAGTGTAGAAAATATGGTCAGCACGGTTTATACTCGAATTTATGCGCCATTACGAAATGAAATTTATCATAGCGAAGCAGATTTAAATACTGCGATTGTCCAACAACTCCATCAACACAATGCGCTTCCTTATCAAAAAAAAGAAGGCTCCCGCCAATCTGTTTTTGAACAATATGAACGACCTGCGATGCGAGACTTACCTAGTGAATTATTTGAAATAAAAAAGACGACAACTGCCAAAGCTCAACGTAATTATCATGTTTATTTGGGAGAAGAAAAAAACTACTATTCACTTCCTTATCGTTACGTGGGTAAAAAAACAACAATTGTTTACACTCGCAAAATTGTAGAAATATATGTTGACCATCAACGAGTTGCGATACATCAACGCCTCCAAACTCAACGCAATTACCAGTATCAAACTATCCTGCAACACATGCCTAAATCTCACCAAGAATGGAAAAAATCGGAAGGTTATGATGCTGGTTATTTTTTAGCAATAGGCTTAAAGATTGGAGCTGCCACCCATTGGGCAATCTCACAAATTTTATCTTCCAAAAGTCATCAAAGTCATAATTATAGAAGTTGTCTCGGTGTGATTCATTTAGGAAAAAAGCACGGTAACCATCGATTAGAACGAGCAGCTGCTCGTTGTCAAAAAGTAAACAAAGTTAATTATACGATGTTGGTTCGAATCCTTCGACACAATCTTGACGACCTTGGGGAGGATGAACCCGAAAATAAAAACGAATTTTTGCCACCTGTCCATGATAATATTCGTGGACCAAAGGCTTATCAATAATCCATAATTAGTTTATTATTTAAATCATTTTAAAATAAAAAATCATGACGAATGCATCGCTGCAAACGCTGCGGCAAATGAAATTAGAAGGCATGGCAAATGCTTATGAAAGTATTTTATCCTTGCCAATCAATCAACAACCTGACACACACGAACTGTTAGCACGACTAACAGATGCCGAACAACAACATCGTGCTGACAAACGAATGAAGATGTATTTACGACTTAGTAAAATGCGTTATCAAACCACCATGCAAGATATTGATACCTCTGAAAAACGTAACCTGAGTAAAGCACAGCTAATGCTATTAACCGATTGCGCTTATCTGGATCGAGGAGAAAATATTTTAATTACTGGTTCAACGGGTTGTGGCAAATCTTATCTATCCTGTGCACTAGGCAACAATGCTTGTGTTCAAGGGTATCGAACTTTGTACTTCAATATGAACCGACTCAAAGAACAAATAGCTATTGCTAAAACTGATGGTACACTCATCAAATGGTTAGACCGATTAAAGAAAGCTAAACTTATTATTTTGGATGACTTCGGTTTACAGCCTCTCACTCATGAAGTGAAAATGGCACTATTACAAATTTTGGAAGATAGATATGAAAGGTCTTCTATAGTGATTTGTTCACAACTACCCGTTGCCAAATGGCATGAGTATTTGGCAGAACCAACTATTGCTGATGCCATCCTTGACCGGATTACACCCAAGTCACATCGAATAGAATTAAAAGGGAAAAGTTTAAGAAAAAGTTTAAAAGAATTATCTTAACATTATCATTTTTGTAGGTTATCCACAGAGGGGTCAGTATAGCGTAGCTAGGGGGTCAGACGTTTCGGTATATGCACAAGGTTATGGATTTTTTCATGGTTGGCATTATTTACTCACATGTTGCTAGATACTTTTACGGCTTATGGCACTCAATTATTTTTGCCTTTTTCAGATAAGAGAATTGGGTTTGATAGTGTCAATGTAGTTGACCCAGTTTATACGATTCCATTGTTGTTGGGCTTATTGGGTAGTTTGTATTTTTATAAAAACAAACCTAATCGAGCGGTTTTTAATACCATCGGGATTGTTGTTAGTTCGCTTTACCTCATGGGAACATTGGTGATGAAAAATCAAGTTGAAAAACATTTTGAAACAGAACTAGCTGCCCAACAAATTGACTATAATTCCTTACTCACTATGCCTGTCGGAATTGCCAATATCAATTGGTACGGTGTTGCCAAAACTGATGATGGAATTTATATGCACAAGTATTCTATTTTTCAAAAAGAATCACTTCCTTTTGACTATTTTCCGACCAATGACTTTCTCTTAAAAGAGGTCAATCCAAATTTAGTGGATAGAATGAAGTGGTTTGCTAAAGGTTTTTATACGGTGGAAAAAGATAAGGAGCAATTGCGTTTTTATAACCTCCAAGTGGATATGAGAGGGATTATTAAAACTGAACATATTAATGCGCCTACTGCGGGGTATTTTATTATTATTCCGAAGATGGGTGGTGGTTTTGAGTTTTCTTCTGGGGCACATCTAATGCCCTCAACATTATAATACAGGTTACACTTATACCAAGGCAAATCCAACAGAATCTTTATTATTCTTTATAAGCTAATAAACGCAATGCATTTCCAACAACTACTAAAGTTGAGCCTTCGTGTGCGATTACGGCTGGTCCAATATCTGCAATTCCCGTGAGTGTCAATGGAATTAAAATCGCAACCATGCCCAAACTTATTAAGAGATTCTGCTTAATAATGCTTTTTGCTTTCCTACTCAGACCTATAGCAAAAGGCAAATTATCTAACTTGTCGGCCATCAAAGCAATGTCCGCAGTTTCTAATGCCACATCTGAACCAGCTGCACCCATAGCAATACCAACGGTACTTTTTGCCATAGCGGGTGCATCATTAACGCCATCACCTACCATTGCTACTTTGCCCTCTTCTGCTTTTAGTTTTTCGATAGCGGCTACTTTATCTTCGGGTAATAAATTTCCCATTGGGTCGGTGATACCAATAGTTTTAGCTACTGCATCTGCTACCTTTTGATTATCCCCTGTTAACATTATCATTCGTTTGATACCAATTTTCTTTAATGCAGCCAAAGTAGCTTTTGCTTCAGGACGAGCAACATCCATGACCGAGATAATGCCGAGGTATTGGTTATCTTGATGGACTATCATAGCAGTATGACCTTCTGTTTCCAATTTTGCCATTTGTTGGTCAAGTTCGGTAGGCACATCTTTTCCAGTCAGTTCTTTAAACAATCTGCGATTGCCAATGTGAATCGTTTTGTTTTCCAGTTTGGCTTTGATACCTCGTGCGGTCAATGCTTCAAGGTTTTGAGCATCAGGTATATTGACATCACCTAATACCTCTTTTCCTCCTTTTACAATCGCACCCGCTAAAGGGTGGTCACTCAATTCTTCTACGGCAACCGCTACGGTCAAAAGTTGTTCCTTGGTACTATCACCAAAAGGAATAGCATTGGTTAATTTAGGCTTGCCCTCGGTCAACGTTCCTGTTTTGTCAAAAGCTACAGCAGTTAGTCCACCAAGGTCTTCTAAAGGACGACCTCCTTTAATTAAAACACCTTGACGTGCCGCCCTTGCAACTCCTGCCAGAACTGCACTTGGAGTTGATATAGCCAAGGCACAAGGAGAGGCAGCTACTAATACCGCCATTGCGCGATAAAAACTTTCTGCAAATGTTTCGTCAATGACTAAGAATGCAAATAGTAGCAGTCCCACCAAAATCAAAACAGCAGGTACAAAGTACCGTTCAAATTTATTAGTTAACTGCTGAGTGGGAGATTTTTGGGTTTCGGCTTCTTTAACTAATTCTACTAATCTTGACAGCGTACTGTCTTTTGCCAACTTCAGTACTTTTATTTCAAGTGCAGCGCTACCATTTATAGTCCCTGCAAAGGCTCTATTTTCCGCAGATATATTCTGTAAATCATTGACACTATCAGGATTAGCTATTGGGTATTTTTCTACAGGAACGCTTTCCCCAGTTATAGGTGCTTGATTGACAGCACTATTACCACTTATGATAACTCCGTCAGCTGCAATCTTAGAATTGGGCTTGACAACGATAGTATCACCCAATTTCAGTTCTTCTATTCCGACTTCAATGTTCTCTCCATTGCGCTTGACTAATGCAACAGGGGGAGCTAAATCTGAAAGTGCAGCAATGGATTTCCGCGCTTTGCTCATAGCATAATTTTCCAATGCATGCCCTAAACTAAACAGAAACAACAATAAAGCGGCTTCCTCCCACTTACCAAGTGCAGCAGCTCCAGCCGCTGCTACTAGCATTAAAAAATCTATTTCAAACTTACCTTTTCGAATCGTTTCAATGGCTTCTAAAAGAGTAAAATATCCTCCTAAAATTAAGGCCACAACAAAAAGTGAGGTAGTCAACCAATTAGGAATTCCATCTTGAAAATTAAGTAACAAACCTGTAAGCCAAAACACTCCACTTCCTATGGAAAAATAGAGTTCCGTATTTTCTCCCAAAAAACCACCATGTGCATGGTCATGTCCATCCCCTTCTTTATGTTCTTGATTTTCTATAACATCTTTTTGAATTTTTAATCCTGTTTTTTCAATAGCTGATTTTACAGCTGCTTTGTTGATGACTTCAGTATCCCATTCCATTTGAAGCACACCAGTAGCAGAAAGGGATGCCTCAATAACACCTTTATTTTTTAAAATAGATTCGCTCAAACTTCGAGCATGCCGTTGATGACGAACACCATTTACATCAAGTAATAAGTGCTGAAATCGGTGAGTCAAATCTGCTCCACTTTGTTTGGCTATCGTTTTTACCTTTTTTAATGAAATGATAGAAGGTTCATAATGTATACACAACTTTGCAGGCGTTCCTTCTTTTATATGTACCTCTTCTAACCCATTTTCATTTTTTAATGATTGAATTAAACGAATTACACATTGGTCTTTTTCGTTAGGTATTTCTGGTAAAAGTATGGGTATTTCGATTTGTAATTTTTTCATAATGATTGATTAGTTTTTTTAAAACCTGTTGCCACAAAGACACCTCTTCTATTAAAAGTATTATTAACTGTAAAGTTCATAACTTGATTTTCTAAATATTGGTAAATAGGACGGTCAACTTCACCCTTGCCAATCCATTTTATGAACTTCCCCCGAAGAGTCGGTTTTGGAATATACCAATCCATGATAACCAATCTGCCGTTAGGTGACAAAATGGAAAGCATATTATCAATCACTTTTTTCCATTCTGGAAAACCAGATAAACCTAAGTCACAAAAGATGGCATCTATCTGAATAGACTCCCCTATATTTTCCTTTATCCAAACAGGATTAATTTGAGTAGCATCTCCTTTTATGATTTTGATATTGTCCCAATTGTGTAAAGTCTTTTTTTCTTTGGCTTTTTCCAGCATTCCTTCTGATAGGTCAATGCCAATGATTAATCCAGTTCCTTCCAAATATTTTTGAAAATATTCAAAATTTTGACCTGTCCCAACAGGAAGATTCAAAACTGTATTACCGGGCTTTAATGCTAACTGTTCAACTCCATAAGCTCTGGGTTTATGATAGTACCATTTTGGAGACAACCAATCGTAAACTTTGGAAAATTGGTCATAATAACTGATAGCATCTTTTTGTTTTCTATCCATAAGTAAATTAATTTTTAATTATAACCAGCGTCTAACTTTCCCTAAGTATTCTTCATATTCTTCCCCATGACTTCTTTTTAAAAATTCTTCCTCCAACCTAATTTGAGTGTTAATGCTAACCATTGAAAGCGAAACAATAAGCAAGGTAAAGGCATTTGGAATGATTAAAAGCAAACCAACATTCGCAATCATTACTCCCAAAAAAATCGGGTTTCTTGAAATGGAAAAAAAGCCATTTGTCACGAGTTCGGTTTTGTTGTTTTCGTCAATACCAATCCGCCAAGAATTTGCCATTTGAGATTGAGCAACCCAAACCAAAACAAGCGATAAAGCCAATAAGCCCCAACCGATATATTTTAAGTAATCGTGTTCCAAATACCAAAAGGGCAAAAGGTATTGATACCATTCATTTTTAAAGGCATAGATAATCACCACTACAAATTCTAATATGGAAATGAAAGTAAATACTTTTCCATTGTAACCATGAGCATCATCTGACCTACTAAAAGTCAAAGGATTAATGCTTGTTCTTTTCCAAAGTAAATAAGACCGCAGAAAGAACACAAAGAAGAAATAAACAAGCAAAAAAATAAATAGATATATTCTTGTATTCATCATTTTTTTCTACAAATGTAAGCTGGTTTTAAATGCAATGAAATTGCAAACTTATTCCTGACAGTTTGGACAGATGCCTTTTATGGTCATATTGATTTCATTGGCAGTAAACCTATCGGGAAGTTCAATTGCTGGTATAAATATGTTTTCTAGACAGATAATTTCATTACACTTTGAACAATGAAAATGAGGATGTCGGTCTAGGTGATGCGAAGGAGTACAATACTCTTTACAAAGACCATATTTGATTTCATTCGTTCCGTTTTCTATGCTATGGATAATCCCGTTTTCTTCAAAAGTCTTTAGCGTTCGATACATCGTAATTCGGTCGGATTTAGGAAATGCCTCTTCCAATTCCGACAAACCAAGTATAGAATTTTCTTGTATAAAATACTCTAAAAGTAGCTGCCGCATCGGTGTGATGCGGACAGCTTTTTGTTCTAAGATTTTATGTGCTCTTTCCATTATTTTGACAGTTTTAAAATCCGAAATGCTCCCCGCATTACAATCCCAAAAACAATAATTCCGATAATCAAATCAGGAATAGCGGAATTTAGTAGTTTAACCAAGACGGCAGCGGCAATTACACCAAGATTTATCACAATGTCATTTGAGGTAAAAATGGCACTTGCCTTCATGTGAGCTTCCTCTTTGCTTTTGGATTGTTGTAGCAAATACAAACAAATAC
>CAYGRM010000065.1:0-22413 GCA_964352225.1 uncultured Saprospiraceae bacterium
CGTCTAGATCTAGTTTAAACACCAAAAAATAAAAAAAAACCAACTGCCACTAGATATGAAACAATTACTTTTAAAGAAGTACTGACAAAAGGACTGAAAGTGATGGACACTACCGCCTTCACACTTTGTCAAGAGAATGATTTGCCGATTATTGTTTTTGATATTGGAAGAAAAGAGAACTTGATGAGAATTATTCAAGGAGAAAGTGTGGGTACTTTGGTGGAAGGATAAATTTTTCTAAAATAAATTATGTAAAAGCGTTGTTAGGAAACTCTGACAACGCTTTTATTATTTGGGGAAACTATGAAAAATACCAACGAACGCGATCGCCATTCTAAACGGCAAACTAATTTCTTCATTTAATTCATCGATAATCGTCCAATTTCGAGGATCATCTTCCCATTCCATATACATTTCAAAAACGCCATTTTCGTTACTATCAATTTTCCAATCGTTGAGATTATTATTGTAAGCAGCCTTCAAGGTTAACTTTGTTGTTCCATCCCAAATGGTCCATTCGTTCACATCATTATTCCATTTCATTCGCATGGTGATGATCTCATTGTCACCTCGGACTTCCCAAGTGGAGGGATCATTTTTAAATTTTAACTTGATTGTACCGTTTGATTCTCCAATTCGATAATCCCATTCAGTCCAATCCATTTGTTGTTGCCATCTCATGGTGAGGCTTCCTTCTTCCTCCTCTTCATCTGTGAAGATGGTCCACTCTCGAAAGTCATCACTCCAAACAGTTTCAAAACCCGTCAGAATTTGCGCGGTAGAAGTTGAGTAAGAAAAAATAAATAATGCTAAAAATAAAAATTGCTGTTTCATATCATTTAAAATAAGAAAAATGTAGAAGTTATTGTTTGACTTTGGAAATAAATAACCAACCGTAATTTACACTAAATGATTCTTTTATTTATTTCAAAAAAATCAATTATATATTTTACATAATTAAGTTTTTCTTTGCAATATCTTTTAAAATCGAAAGAATAAATTTCACTCAACTATATTAATGTCAGATACTAAAAATATCATACCTCAAGGACCTGCAGGTTATCCTATAATTGGAAGTCTTTTAAATCTCGCAAGTCCCCAGCGATTAGTTTGGTTGCAAGCCTTAACAGATAAATATGGCGATGTTGCCAAATTTAGATTACTCAAGCGAGAGGTCTATTTAGTCAACCACCCAGATTTAGTTAGAGAACTTTTGGTTCAAAAAGTAGATAATTACACCAAGCGAACCGTTGCGTTTAGTATCGTAAAAAAAGTTCTAGGAGAAAGTACGTTTACTGCTACAGGAGATGTGTGGAAACGAAAAAGGAAATTGGTGCAACCATCTTTTCATAAAAATCGGATTTCTAATTTAGGTGAAATCATGACCGAGGCGATTGAAGATATGTTGAATGATTGGGAATTGATTTGCGATAAAAAAGGAACTGTAGAAGTAACTGATGCAATGATGCGACTAACCTTGACGGTAGTTGTCAAAGCATTATTTAGTACAGCGTTGTCAAAAGAAGAAGTACAAACAGTAGCGGATGTTTTTACTCCGTTGTTGGACGAAACGAACTTTAGGGCTAGCTTTCCTATTCGAATGTTACATCAATTTCGAGCTAAGAAAAATGCTGCATACGAAAAAAACATAGCTGACCTCAATGAAATTATTTTTCGAATTATCCGAGAACGAAGAACTTCTACTAAGTCTCATAATGATTTGTTACAAATGCTCATGGAAGCTCAAGATGAAGAAACAGGCGAATTATTAAATGATGAAGAATTGAGAGATGAGGTGATGACAGTTTTTATTGCTGGACATGAGACAACTGCAAATGCAATGTCATGGTTGTGGGCGATACTTTCTCAGCAACCTGATATTCGAGAAAAAGTAGAATTAGAAGTTGATGAAGTACTAGGCAAGAAAAAACCTACTGCGGCAGATTTTCCAAATTTATCCTACTCGCTTAAAGTCTTTAAAGAAACATTACGATTGTATCCTCCCGTTCCGATTTTGCCAAGAAGAATTGAGGCAGATGACGTTTTGGGAAATTATAAAGTCAAAGGAGGAGGGGAAGTTTTCTTTAGCGCATATCTTTTACATCGGCATCCTGATTTTTGGGAAAATCCAGAAACTTTTGATCCCAATCGGTTTGAAAGAGAGACGGAACGGAAGCAACATCCTTTTGCCTATTTGCCTTTTGGGGGAGGTCCCAGAATTTGTCTGGGAAATAGTTTCGCGATGATGGAAGCAGTTTTTATTGTGGCGATGACGACTCAACGATTTAGATTGAATCTAGTTTCTGACAAACCAATCGTACCGCTCATTTCATTGACGACTAGGCCGAAGGGAGGCGTTCAGGTGAGGTTGGAAAGGAGATAATTAATTATGGTTCTTAGACAAATCTTGTGGAAACAACTTTGAGAACTCCGAGGGGAAGGAAAAGAGGGAAAGCTAGAGTTCTTAAAGTCAATCGCTTTAACAACTTTAGCTCTTCTACTCGCCCGCTCACGAAGTTATCAAAGCTACTCCACAGGATTTGTCTAAGAACCTTAATTATTAAAAGTCGACTTCTAATGTTGAACTGGGACTTTTATTTTTAAAATAGATTTTTTTATAAGGTAGTTGTTAATGGACTATTTTCAATCTCATTGACTTCTTTTATCTATCATAAAAAATGAAAATAATAATAGAAAGCCCGAAATAAAAACAAATGAAATTCCTATTCCAAAATGATCTACTAAAACTCCTAACACGACTGCAATAAGTGAAGTCAAAATAGTTTGGAAAAAAGATTGACCTGAAAGAACTGAGGTTAGAATTTCATTAGAAACATTGTCCGAAATTTTGCCTGTGAGCAAAGGTTTCCGAACATTTTCCAAAATATAAATCAAAATAAAAGTAATTAAGGATAAAATCCAAAGCTCATAATTATATAAAATTCCACAAATCATTCCTGAGAAAAGACCTAAAAGTAAGGTCAGCTTTGCAATATTTTTGAAAGGTAATTGAGCAACTTTAAATGAATTTTTAGAAGCATAAGAAGTTAAAAGAAAAATAATAAAGTAAATGATCCCAATGGTTAATCCACTTTTTCTTTTTGCATCAAGATCCATCATCAAAGGAATTATCAAAACAACATTCAACATCAAAGGCTGAATATAATCTTTGATTGCTTTTAGGTAGGAGGAATGAAGTGCTGTCGAACTAATGATTCCAAAAACTTTTGGTTGCCTGATGATGTGAAAAAATGACCTAAAATTTGAACCAATTGTTTTCTTGGTTGTGCTACTTTTCTTTTTTAGAGAAAAATTTAATTCATTTGGATAAGAAAAAATATTTATAAAATTTAGCAAATAAGGGATGACGGAATATAAAAATATGCTTCTATAACTTCCTGAATACAAAACTAACACCCCAGCGAAAAGTGCTGAAATCGCAGAACCTTTTTGTGACCAAGAGCGAGTATGTCCATAATAATTGACTTTTTGATCTTCCCATTTATTGAATTTCAAATAATCCATAATCATCCCTTTGTGTGTTCCCGATCGGAAAGCATCCCCCATTCCATAAAAAATAATGGCTACCATAAACCAATAAAAATCAGCCATAAAATAAAAAAATAGGAAAGAAATAATGTAGGCTAAAAATGCGAAAATGAGGGAATTTTTTCGACCATAAGTATCTGCGATGATTCCAGATGGAATTTCAAAGAGGTTGATAATAATTTCTCGAGTAGCGTAAATAATTCCTATTTGAGTATAGGATATTCCATTTTCCAAAAAGAAAAGTAAAAGAAAGGCATCAAAAAATCGTAGATTTTTTAAGAAGCCATAAGCACAAAATTTAAAGTACTGTATATCTTTTTTGAAAGGTATCATTTTTATACAACTTCAATTTGACCATTCCTTATGAAAAAAAAACATCCTCTTCATTTGAAGAGGATGTTTATGTTGGGGGCTGAGCAAATTCTGAGGCATTAGTGTATCGGCATTAGTTATCAAAACAACCCAGCCCTTTTCTTTTGGGTAATTATAAACGTGTAAATACACTAAAAAAAATATTCAAAATTTATCTTTTTTCTAAAAAGGTAAATCGTCGTTGCTTGTTGCTGCAGGTGGCGCATCAGTTGGAGATGGCATATTTGCAGGTGCGTTAGTTGGAGCTGCTTGTTGAACAGGAGCTGCACTTTGTGCATCAATTTTCCAAGCATCCAAAGTACTAAAATATTTAACTTCGCCCTGTGGGCTAGTCCACTCTCTTCCTCTTAAGTTGAACGCTACTTTTACATCGTCACCTTCATTGAATCCGTCAAGTTTTTCACAGTTGTTTTGCACCATCTGAAATTTTACTAATTGAGTGTATGCACCGTCAACCATCTCAACAACAAACTCTCTTTTTTTGAAAGTATCGGTTACTTGTTGAGTGTCCATTTTTTTGTACAATTTGCCTTCTGCTTCGAATGCTGCCATAATATTTACTATTTTTTTAGATGAAAATTATTTTTTTTTAAAAGCAGCACAAGATATAAAAAGTTGATTGATTTGAGAAAAAAATAGAAGAGAGATCGTTTTGCTGCAGCCTGTTTTCTGTCAGTAAGCGGAGCGCACGATCTGTCGCCTGATAGTGAAGCGATCTTTTCCCAATAAAAAAATCCCGAATAAATTAGGAGTATTTATTCAGGATTTTTGTGGGTGAGAAGAAGTTGTTTGTTTAAAATTCACACTCTATGTTTGTGGTTCAAACAAGAGTTGCACTAAGTGCTGTGAGTTTGTAAATATCAGTAGGACTATTGCACAAAATTGCGCGCCTACCTCTAACGGCAATGGGAGCTTTAATTAAATCCGGATTATTAGCTAATACCGTTAACCAGTCTTCCTCATTAAATTCTCGACCTCGAATATTTTCTTGATAATATGGATGAGCTTTATTTAAAAGATCTTTGGGATGAACGTCCAATGATCGTAAAATCATTTGCCAACTAGTACCAGTTGAAGGAGATTTTGCATGCGAATATGTCTTAATATGTAAAGACATTCCTTGGGCATGCGCCACCAATCTTCGATCTGAAGCAGACTCTGGATTGTAGTAGATTAAAATTTCACGATTATTCGTTTTCATCTAATTTAATTTTATAAAGTTATGAGATAGCTTCACGAAAATAGCGAAATTTAATTTAATAAACAAATTTAATTTTATGTGAGGTTTGTTAATTGGAATTAAGTAGTAACTTTTAGTTAAAAGTCGATAGGTTATTTTTTTAATGTTGGCTTTATTTTTTAGTATAAATAGAGTTAGCAAGTCTACTCAACTTTTCCAAATTAATTATTTCGATTGATCGTTTATTGATTGTGATAAATTTTTCATCTTTAAATTCTTTGAGTAACCTACCAAGGCTTTCTCTCGCTGTTCCAATAATATTTGCAAGATCTTCTCTCGGTAAATTTATCTCTATCTTTTTTTTGTGTTCATCCTGATATCGATCATGCAAAACGATAAGATATAATGCTAACCTTTCTCTCAAAGGTTTTTGGGCTAGTATGGTAATTTTGTTGACAAGTACACCAAATTCATGACTCATGTTTTGAATGAGTAAAAGTTTGAGTTCATTAATTTTACCTAAGAGATGTTCAAAATTTGGCTTACTGATAAAAAGTATTTCACAATCTTCTAATGCTTCACAAGAATCTTCAAACGGTTCATTACATAGCAAAGCATGATAACCAAATAAGTCACCTCTTTTATAAATGTAAAAGATTTGGTCTTTCCCATAAATTCCCGTTTTGTAAATTTTGGCTCTTCCTTTTTTTATTAAGAAAACACCTGTGGGGATTCCGTTTTCATAAAAGATCAATTTTCCTTTTTTGAAAATTAATTTTTCAGCAAAACTTAAAAAATACTCTTTTTCCTCTTTTGATAAGGAGGATAAAATTTTGTCACTCTGAAAGTGGAGTTTGTCAATATTAAAAGACATAAAAATAATTGTGATTTTAATTATATATAAATGTAGCAAAAGTCACATTAAAAAGTATCATAAATCACTAGAGAAAACATCAATTGGTCTTTCCTTTGCACCTTTATTTTTTGAATGAAATAAATTATTTTTCTAAAATTTAAATGATGCTTAAAGAAGAAATAAAACATTTAGGGCAACTGGATAATTCTACTGAAAGTCTTTTCAGTTCAGCCAAAAAATTTATTAAAAGTAGTGTTAAAGAACTCAACCCGTGGCAGAATATCAAAATAATGCACACCAATCTGAGGGGAGATATCTTGGCAGGAATTACAGTTGCGATTATTGCACTTCCACTTGCTTTAGCATTTGGTGAAATGTCTCAATTAGGACCTGTTGCAGGAATATGGGGAGCGATTGCTGGAGGGATTATCGGTGGAATATTTGGAGGATGCTTAGTCGGGGTAAGTGGACCAACAGCACCTAAAGCGGCTCAAATTGCTGCCTTTATGAGTGTCTTTGTGATAGGCACTACTAACCAACCTGATTTGGTTGCAGCATTTTCCATTATATTTTTGAGTGGGGTGATTTTAGTAGGAATATCTCTGCTGAAGATTTCTCGTTTCATTCATTATACACCTTATTCGGTGGTTGCTGGATTTATGTGTGGAATTGGTGTAATAGTTATTCTCACTCAGATAAATGCCTTTGTGGGGTTAGAAGCTGAGAAAGATATTCATGGCGTTTTTGCCAATTTTAGCCACACGATCAGTAATATTAATGCGCAAGCCTTATATGTTGCGATTCCAACATTGGTTATCTTATTTGTGTGGCAATTTTTAGGAAAAAAGGTAAAACAATTAGCGTTGATTCCTGCACCTTTAGTAGCATTAGTGGTTGGTACGTCAACTGCTTATTTTATGAATTTAGATATTCCCTACATCGGAGATAAGATGGGAGGAACTGAGGCTACTCAAATTTTCACATTTTATTTTCCAGATTTTAGTCGGTTTTCTGAATTTTTAGCTCCAGCATTGGCACTCGCGGGATTGGCAGTTTTGGATAGTTTGTTGAGTTGTATAGTTGCAGATAATATGACAGGCGATCACCATAGTAGTGATCGGGAAACATTTGGGCAAGGAATGGCAAATATGGCAGCTGGATTAGTTGGAGGTGTAACTACTGCTACTGCTACAATGCGTACTGTTGCAAGTATAAAATTTGGAGCGAAAACGCCTTTGGCTTCAGTTGTACATGGACTGACATTGTTAGCGATTCTCTTAGGGTTAAGTTCTTTAGTTGCGTTAATTCCAACGGCTTGTTTGGCGGCTATTTTATTTAAAGTAGGAATTGATATTTTAGACTATCGAATACTTCCTGTGCTTAAAAAATTACCAAAAACAGATTTAATTGTATTTGGGATTGTCTTAGCGATAACGGTATTGGAAGATTTAATGGTTGCGATGGCGATAGGGGTAATCTTTGCATTTTTCAAATTTATCCAAGAAGTGAGTTCTACTTATCAACATAAAACAATTCCTTTATCAAAAACGGATTGCGCCTTAAAAGGAAAGGATCGAATTGAATTGGACAAACTACCTGTGAGTGTTTTGCAACCACAAGGACCGTTGTTTTTTGGTTCAGTTGAGCCATTGATTGAAGCTTATTCTGCTGCGCCACCTCATGAAAAGTTGGTAGTAGATTTGAGTAAAGTGACCATGGTAGATTTATCTGGAATATATGCTTTGGAGGATTTAATCATGGATGCCAAAGCAAAGAATATTGAAGTCTTTGTTGCAAATGCCAATCCTCAAATTAAAGAGACTTTAGAAAAAGTTGAATTCATCCAACACATCGGAAACGATCATTATATGGATTCTATTAGAACGGTAATTCCTGTTTTGCTAGAAAAATATGGAACTGATAAAAGTAGGAAATTACAAGATTTGGATACATTACAAGTTCCAATGTTAGAGAAATTTCAACAAGCAATTAATGCTCATGATATTAATGTAGTTATGGATTTATATGCTGATGATTCGATTTTAGTACCTGCGTTTTCTTCTAATATGAAAAAGGGTAAGGAGGAAATAAGAGCTTTTTATGAGCAGTTTTTTGTGAAAGATGAGGTCAAAATAACTATCCTCGAAGCCTCTTCTCAGCGACTAAATGGGACAAAAGTTGATAATGGAATTTATACGATGCGATGGAATGTAAATGGCGTTTTTGAGGAAGAACAACTTAGATTTTCTCTGGTGATGAAAAATGGGCAGATTATTACAGACCATTCAAGTATTGAACCTGATTTTGTTGCGCTGAATGGACATCACCCCAAAGCATATGAAGCAGAATTTGAGATTACTGAATAAGATGAATATATTTTTTGTCAATCCTATTTTGGTGAAAAATTAAAAAAGTGAATAGTCTTCAGTAGATTATTCACTTTATAATTTTAAGCTAATTTCTCAGTAGAGTTTTTTACTAAAAATGAGAAGCGGATTTTATGTAATTACTACTGATTCATTTTCAATTGGAATGGGATACAACTTCGAAAACACCCAACCCACAATCATCGAAATCAAAAAAGATGGAGCTAATACATCAAGTTTTTCAAAATAGGGCCCAATCCCTTCCATATTGGTCACCACAAATTTAAAAAATGGAACACAAAGAAATCCTGCAATCATCGATGCAATAGCACCTGCTTCTGAATAATTTTTCCAAAACAAGGATAAAATAATTACTGGACAAAAAGAAGCTGCAATACCTGACCAGCCAAATATGACCATCCAAAAAACGGTACGATCAGGAGAATTCATTGCAATGATAATGGCAATGGCTAAGGCAAGAATAGCCATGGCCAAGGTAACGACACGGGACATTTTGGTTAAGTCCTGATCTGGAATATTGGGGTTAAATACTTTTTGATAAAAATCTCGAGTGATTGCGCTAGAAGCGATGACTAATAAGGAATCAATGGTGGACATGATGGCCGAAAGTACCACCGCCACATAAATCGCCACCAAAACATAGGGTAAGAAATTTTCTGTCATAATGGACAGTACATCTTCTCCTGCATTTCCTAATATTGCCTCAGGATCTTGTCCACTTTCTGTAAATAATATTCGAGCTAAAATACCAATCGTAACCGCCGCCGCGTCAGTTAATAAAGTAAAAATTATCGCTACCCATTTTCCTTTATCAATTTCATTTTCGCTTTTGATCGACATAAAACGAACGTATACTTGAGGCGAACCGAGAAACCCTAAACCAATCATCGCAAAGCCCAGCATCGTTGCCACGTTCATCCACAGATCATCACTCGTCCCCCAAGGATTAGTTAAAGCAGGATCAATAAGGTATAGACTTTCGACTATTCCCGCAGTTCCATCCATGGAAAAATAAACTACAATAGGCAGTAGTACCAATCCTATAAACATCAACAGTCCTTGAAATAAATCAGACCAAACTGCTGCTACAAATCCTCCAATAAAAATATAAGTCAAGACAATTAAAAAACCAATTATCGCACCGACATAATAGTCGATCCCTATCATAGATTCAAAGGCTTTGCCGGTGACATCAATTTGAGAACTCACATAAATAATTACAAATACGGAAAGAATAGTGGAAGCTAAAATCCGAAGCGTTTTTGTCTTAGATTTAAAATGACTTTCTAAATAATCAGGAATCGTAATGGCTTGATATTCATCTGACTTTCTTTTAAATCGCTTTGCCATAAACCACCATGAAATCGCAACACCTAAAACCTCTCCGACCACTACCCAATAGGTCGACATCCCTGAGATAGCACCCATCCCTGTCAAACCAATTAATAACCACCCCGATTCTCCTGTCGCTCTAGCTGAGAAAGCGACTGCCCAAAATCCCATATTTTTTCCTCCCACATAAAAATCACTCATGCTATTGACTCGACGAGACGCGACAATTCCAATGAGGAATAAAATGAGTACGTAGATTACTAGAGCAATTATTTTGGAGACTTCCATAAGGTTGGGGTTTCGTTTTGTTTTGAATTAGGTTTGTGATTTTTTGCCGCTGACTTTTTATGATACTTTCGTATTTATGTTATGACCTTTCACAGACTGTTGGATTTTCCAAAGGAAAATCAAAAAACCAGCGAAAAGTCATAATACCATAATGGTAAAGCATAAAAAGTCAGCAGCAAAAAAATCATCTTACAATGATATGATTGAGCCTAGTCCAATTAGCTAGGTAGTTGGACTAGGCTCAAACAAGGCTACATTCTCTTCGACAAATTGCTCCATTGTTTCAAAGAAATCTAAGATATCTTGGTCGTCGTTCTGTGCGTTGATGGTAACCAAACGGATAAATTCATCTTCTCTAAAAGATCCATATCCTACCAATAATTCCGAATGCTCGTATAATAAGGTGCAAATGTCACGAGCTGGAATTCCTTTATAATTAAAACAAATAGCAATTGTCTCATCGTAACTGTACAGCGTATAATCTTCATTATTTCGAATATAATCCCGAGCAGTATCTGCCAAATCGAATTGGTGGTCGACAATCTTTTCCAGACCTAAGGTACCTACACTTTTCCAAAGTGTCCAAAATTTTAAAGCATCGTTTCTTCTTCCACATTGCAAGGATGTTTTTCCTAAATTAAATTCGTCGTGATCAGTCTGATATAAATAACTCGCATCATTAGAAAAAGAATCGTACAAATGTTTTTTATCTTTTACTACAATAATAGAGCAAGATAATGGCGTCCCAATCATTTTATGAGCATTAAAACTAAATGAATCGACCAACTCAATTCCGTCAATCAAATGTTTGTATTTTTTGCTAAACAAAACTGATCCACAATATGCTCCATCTACATGAAGCCACAGGTTATGTTTTTTGCAAATTTCACTTACCGATCGGATGGGATCAAATGCACCCAGGACAGTAGTACCGGCCGTCAAGTTAACCATAATTGGAAGACCTCCGTTCAATCTATCCTCTTCAATCATTTTTTCTAAATGGGATACTTTTAACCTACCTTCATTATCGGTAGGAATGTATCGAACATTATCTTTTCCTATTCCACTAAAAGCTGCATTTTTTGGAATACTATAATGTGATTCTTTCGAAGTATAAACGATCATTTTTTGTTGCATACCTTGGCGACTTACCTTGGATGAAGCAGCATCTCTAGCCATCAACATCGACATAAAATTAGTCATTGAACCCCCAGGTGCTAAAGTTCCATCTGAATTCTTGTCCCAACCAATCATATCACAAACTTCTCTCAGAATAACCTTCTCTACTCCAATCTGAGGGCCTGCCGCCTTGTACGTGTACATACTGTTATTTAAAATTACAGAGAGCAACTCTCCTAAAATAGCTTTGTCATTTCGTCCTCCGAATAACTGGTTGAAAAAACCATTTGTAGCTGTTCGAGGAGAAGCGAAAACCAATTCCTTCACCACCTTCTCGAATTCATCTTCATTTAGAGGATCTGCTTTTAAGGAAAGGTCAAGGGTATCGAATAATTCTGATGATGGGATATGTTCTGCAACAGGATTTTCCTTTTCATCTTGTAAAAGGTCGTTGGTAATTTTTTGAAATAAATCAAGTACATTTTTCATTGTATAAAGTTTAAAACACTATAAAAGTGTTATTTTTTAGTGAAAAAAAATTTGTAGATAGCAAATTTGACACAAAATTAGAAAAAATAACCAACTTTTAGTTATTTTTGGCAAAACGTATTTTATTCTAAAAACAGATTTGTTTAAAAAAATTGAATTATGAATCCTATTATTACTGTTGACCAATTAACCGAAGCTTTAGGTGAAATTGAACCGCATGAACATGCTAAAGTTATGAAGAGAATTAAGATCCCTGCTCATGAATTAGAACCTTATGCCACGTGGTCGAAAGAATCTTATACTCGAAATTGCTTGGCTCGTACTCAAGAATATGAGTTGATTTTATTGTGCTGGGAGATAGATGCTAAAGCACCAATCCATGGTCATGGCGGAGAGGACTGTTGGGTTTATCAAGTACAAGGAACCGTTGAGGAAATACGATACGAACAAGATGCAGAAATACTAATAGAGACAAATCGAATGGAATTAACACCTGGCAGATTGACTTATATGAATGATCGGATGGGGTACCATACTATAGGAAATATTTCGAATCAGCGGGCTATGACGCTTCATATTTATGCTTCACCTATTGATACTTGCAAAGTTTATAATGATCAAAAAGATTGTTTTGAAATAAAAGAAATGTCTTATCATACCTTTAAAGGAGAAGAGGTAGAAAGTCTTGTTTCTTAATCAAGGAGGCTACTAATTTTAGCAACAGAATATTTTTGTTCTCTTTGTATATTCTTATGTGAATTTTTTATAGATTTACCTCTTCACGTAGAATATATTACTGCAAATGAACGAAATAGACCTGAAAATTCTTGATATGCTTCAAACTAATTCTGGGAGAACAGCCAAAGAAATGGCTGCAGAATTATCTTTGACTACGACCCCAGTATACGAACGCATTAAGAAATTGGAAAAAGCAGGGTATATTAAGCAATATGTTGCCTTACTGAATACCGATTTACTGAACAAGAACATTATCATCTTTATGAATATCACCATCAAAGACCATCATAAGGAAGCGCGAGATAAATTTGTCGAAAGTATGGAATCATTGGATGAAGTTTCCGAATTTTATCATACCTCAGGAAGCTTTGATTTTTTGGCAAAAGTAAGATTTTCGAATATTAAAGACTACAGAGATTTTCTAGTTAATCAAGTAGCAGCCATCCGAAACATTAGTGATATCGATAGCCAAATTGTTTTGGAGGAAATAAAATATTCGACTAAGGTGGCGTTGTAGCAAAAATATGGTGATTAACTAGTAATGATATCTCTAGTTTTTTCTTTCAAGCAAAAATTAAAATTAACAATCAGTCATTATCATGATTTAATTTTAAAATCTCTTCGACCAACTCCTCCAACATTTCAATCGTAGAAAAAGAATTCATCAGAGTCACCCTCAAATAAATTGAGCCATTCAACATCGTTTGTACGATATAAAATTTTCCATCATGCAAAAGTCGTTTGCGTATTGTCGAATTTAACTCATTGAGTTCAGTTTGACTTCTCTCTTTTTTGAAAAATCGAAAACATACAATATTCGATTCAGGTTCATGGGCTATTTCAAAATTCGAATTCCCTCGAAGCATTTTTGCAAAAGCTCTTGCCAAATCATAAGTGTAAGTTACATATTGGTCAAAAATCTCAACGCCATAATTTTTAATCAAAGAATAAATTTCTAAAACGGAGTTAAACTTTGTGCATTCGAAAGTTCGCTTTGTCAGGTTAAACCATTCCTCTTCTGAGTTTTCCCAGAGGTAATGTGCCTTTTGATGAAAGGTTCGATAACTGTCTTTTCCATTTTTATAAATTAATGCTGTGATCAAACCTGCGGTCATCATCATTTTATGTCCATCGATAATAATAGAATCTGCGAGTTCAATTCCTTTGACGAGTGAGTTATATTTTTTAGAGAAAATAGCTGGACCACCATGTGCTCCATCAGCATGAAACCATAGGTTATGTTTTTGTGCAAATTTTCCATAAGCTTCCAGATCATCATATGCACCAACTGAAGTCGAACAGGCATTTCCGACGATGGCAAAGATGATTTTTCCTTCCGTAATTGCATTGTTATAAACTTCTTCTAATTGCGAAATGTCTGCTTGAAATTTTCCATTTGTTGGGATTTTGATAATCCCCGCATCGCCCAAACCCATAATTCTAACTGCTCGGTCAACACAATAATGTGCTTCCTCTGAAACCATGATGGCCAATTGTTTTCCCTCAGGATTTCCTTCATTCCAAATGTCTCCAAATCCTTTTACTTGTCGAGCAGTTAGAAGTGCAGTCAAATTTGCCAAAGTTCCTCCTGAGGTCAAAAAACCACTTGCGTCTTCCCCGTACCCAATATATTTTGAAAAAAAATCCATGACAATTTTTTCCATTGGAGCGGAGAGTGGAGACATTTCGTAAAGTCCTGAGCCATTTTTTAACGCACTTACCAACAAGCCGCTGAGTGCGGTATCGGGGAGGGGAGGAGCAACTTGATGACCCATATATTTTGGGTGATGTAGGTGCATAGAATGCTGTATTACTTTTTTGTAAAAATCTTCCTGAGAAGAATCAGATATCAAATATTGTTGCCAATCTTCGAGTGCTTCATCAGGTGATCGCCATTTCATGACAGGCATTTTCGCTTGATTTACTTCTTCTAAATAATCAGCGATGGTATCAATTAATTGATGTCCATTTTTTCTAAAATCGGAAGGATTGAATGCTTTTTGGAGTTTGTTCATTAGTGCTTTTTTTACTACAGATTACAAAGATTATACAGATTTTCATAGATTAATATTGAAAAAATATCTGTGAAAATCTGTGCAATCTGTGGTGCATTTTTTTAAAAACAAATTTACCAATTCCCAATAAAAAAACCTGTCGCGAAACTATTCACAACAGGTTTTTATTTTACGTTCCCCTTTAGGGGACAGGGGTTAATATGCTTTCGCAAAAACCACTCGTCGATTCGAAGGTTTCCCCGTCAAAATACATTTCCCTTCTTCGGCTGTCCAATCATTTGGAATACAACGAATAGTTGCTTTGGTCAGTTCCTTAATCTTCTTTTCCGTCTCTACCGTTCCATCCCAATGGGCATAAATGAATCCACCTTTATTTTCCAAAATATCTTGGAATTCTTCCATCGTATCAGCTTTTGAAGTATGCGCTTCGCGATAATCCAAAGCACGTTGGAAAAGGTTATTTTGAATATCTTCCAATAATTGTTCAACGTGATCTGCGATACCTTCGAGAGGTTGGGAAGATTTTTCTTTTGTATCTCTTCGAGCTACTTCAACTACCCCATTTTCCAAATCTCTTTTTCCAATACCTAATCGAACAGGAATTCCGTGCATCTCATATTCAGCAAATTTAAAACCAGGACGTTTCTTTTTGTCTTGGTCGTATTTTACAGTAATACCTTTTGCTTTGAGATCCGTCATGATTTTTTCAACTGCTGCGTCGATTTCATCATTTGGTTTTGGAATAGGAATAATTACTACTTGAGTCGAAGCTAATTTTGGAGGAACCACCAAGCCTTCATCATCAGAATGTGTCATAATCAATGCTCCCATCAGTCGAGTACTCACTCCCCAAGACGTCGCCCAAACATATTCTTCTTTTTGATTTTCATTCAAAAACTTCACGTCAAATGCTTTCGCAAAATTTTGGCCTAAAAAGTGAGAAGTTCCTGCTTGTAAGGCTTTTCCATCTTGCATCAAAGCTTCAATGGTAAAAGTGTCAACGGCACCCGCGAATCTTTCATTTTCAGATTTGAAACCACGAATAACTGGTACCGCCATATATTCCTCTGCAAATGTTGCATACACTTCTTGCATCTGTTTTGTTTCCGCAATTGCTTCTTCTTGAGTTGCGTGAGCAGTATGACCTTCCTGCCAAAGAAACTCAGCAGTTCGTAAAAACAAACGAGTTCTCATTTCCCAACGGACTACATTACACCATTGATTAACCAATATTGGCAAATCTCGGTAAGAGTTAATCCAATCTCTGTAAGTATTCCAAATGATCGTTTCGGAGGTAGGTCGAACGATTAATTCTTCTTCTAATTTTGAAGTTGGATCAACGATAACGCCTTCGCCATTTGGGTCATTCATCAATCTATGATGGGTGACCACAGCACATTCTTTTGCAAAACCTTCAATGTGTGCAGCTTCTTTACTCAAAAAACTTTTTGGAATAAAAATCGGGAAGTAAGCATTTTGATGACCAGTTTCTTTGAACATTTTGTCCAACTGACCTTGCATTTTTTCCCAAATACTAAATCCGTAAGGCTTAATCACCATACATCCTCGGACAGCTGAATTTTGAGCCAAGTTGGCTTTTTTGACAATGTCCAAATACCATTGGGAATAATCTTCTTCTCTACTTGTAATTTCTTTTGCCATGATAAATTATATGTATTTATGAGTATTTGAGTTATCAGTATAAATTGCTTATATTAAGAAAGATGTGTTTTTTTTAAAAAAAAAGCAGATCTCAAAAAATAACCATTACTGAAACTCATTTTTTTATATTAAAAAAAAGTTAAATGAATTTGTGAAGTGACGTGAAATCGACTATTCAGTCTAAATGAATGCATGTTAACGGCGACTTTAACAGTTTTAACATCAAACAAATTCAACTTTAATACTGTTTTAACTAAAAAAGAGGCACAAAAGTAATAAATTACGCTTGAACTTGTAAGAGAGTTTCGGTAATTACAATCTTAAAAATTTTTACAACATGAAATCTTATAAATTTTCCCTTTACATCACCGCAATTTTCCTTTTTGGATTAGTATCTATATCATTTGCACAGTATGATGATATCTACTATAATCCAGATACGGATAGCGATTACTATGCTACTTCAACCTCATCTGATGATGATTACGACGAGTATGATGAATATGAAGAGTATACTGAAGATAATGACAATTACTACGATGAAGATCGGAATAGTGGATATTACTATTCAAGTCGTATTCGTAGATTTAATCGACCTAATCGAGGATTTGGATATTATGATCCTGTATTTGTAGATGCTTATGCATATGATCCATTTAATCCTTATTATGATCCATTTTTCTCTAGACCTTCAATCTACGTTAGTGTAGGAAATGGATTTGGATATAATCGTTGGAACAGATACAACCGATGGAACAGATGGAATCGTTGGAATAATAATGGATTCTATAATAATAACTTCTATGGTGGATTTAGTCCATATTCTTACGGAGGTTTTGGCGGTGGTTTTAATAATCCATATAATAGCTACTATAATAATGCATATTGTCCACCTTCTTATTGGGGAGGGAATGGATTTGCATCCAATAATATTCAAAATGCAAATACTCCGAATGTAACGAATACTTACTATGGTTCTCGCAGAGGAGGTAGTGTGAGAGCATCCGGAGGGAGTACGACAAGACAACAGCTCTATGCAAGACCAAATCCATCTAATGAGATTGCAACCAGTCGTGTTCGAACTAAATCAGGAGGAGTTTCAACTAAGGCTAATCGTGCAGCAAATCCGACTAGAACTGCATCGTCAAGGTCAAATATTCGAAGAGAAGTTACTCGTGGTTCTAGCCCTACTCGTAGAAATGCGACTAGATCGTCATCAAGAAGAAATTCAGAGGTACGAACAAGAGGTACGAACAGAACAAGAAGTAGTAGCACGCGAAGCTCTTCTAGACCTTCAAGAAGCAGTAGTACACGAAGTTCTTCTAGAAGTTCATCAAGAAGTAGCGGAGCTCGAAGTAGCAGTAAACCAAGAAGCAGTTCTAAATCTTCAGGTGGTTCTTCTCGAAAAAGAAAAAACTAAAAAAACAGTATTATTTTTAGAAATACTTTAGGATAAAAGGAATGGGTGAGTTTTGTAAAGAAATTCACCCATTTCTTTGCCCCAAACAGACTAGCCTAAATCTTTATTTCAAAAACTTTGTTTTAATTTTACCAAAATCATCATGACTAAAGATGAAAGTTGATTCTATTTTCCAAATCAAAAAAGTAAACTCAATGAAAAATATTATTGTATTAATTTTCATATCATTTAGCATAAATATATATGCTCAAACTATTTCCGATGCATTACGATATTCTAATTTAGAAGTTGGAGGAACAGCTAGAACGGTTGGAGTTGGAGGAGGAATTGGTGCCTTGGGGGCAGACTATTCTGTATTAAGTACAAATCCTGCGGGGATCGCAGCTTTCAGAACAAATGAATTTGTGATCACGCCAGGGGTTTATAATTCAAAGGTTACTTCTTTGCTCGAGCGAGGCACAGGCAATGAACCAATAGATGAAAGTTTAGCTAAATTCAATCTAGCGAATATTGGGATAATTTTAAATTATCGACCACAATATTCAAAATGGACTACTTTTAATATCGGAATTGGATTCAATCGATTAGCCTCTTTCAATCAAGATTTTATTTTTAGTGGAAAATCTCCAGGGTCTATAGTTCAGCGATTTACAGAGTTGGCCAATGATGGAATCTTTGATGATTTTGAAGGAATTTTGGCTGAAAATGCAGCTGCGATTTATCCGTCTTCAACTAATCCAGATGTTTATACTAATGACTTTGAAGATCCGCTTACTTCACCTGATTATCAAATAGAACGAGAGCAATTTTTTAAAACAAGAGGTTCTTATAGTGAGTTGGTTTTTTCCCTTGGAGCTAACTTTGATGAGAAATTAATGGTGGGAGCAACGATAGGTGTACCATTTATTAATTATGAAGAAGAAAAAACTTACGAAGAAAGAGATGTAGACACTTCTGTAATTTATTTTGATGAGCTCCTTTTTAGAGAAAATCTCTCCACTTCAGGAACTGGAATTAATTTAAAACTAGGGTTTATTTATCGAATTAGCCAAATGTTTCGAGTCGGAGCAGCGGTTCATACTCCAACAGCTTTTAATTTGACTGATAATTTTTCAACCCAGTTAAGATATGATTATACAGATGGGGGAGGAGCTTCTTCGTTTACTGAAGATTCACCTGAAGGAACTTTTGATTATAAGCTAAAAACACCTTGGCGAGCTATGGCTAATTTTGCCGTTTTGTTTAATCGAAAAGGATTCATTACCGCAGATGTGGAGTATGTAGATTACTCTGTTTCTGAATTTAATTTGACAGAAAACAGTACGAGTATAGAAGATAGAAACTATGAAGTCGACTTAAATCAAGAAGTTGGAAATTCATTTCAGTCTGCTGTAAACCTTAGAATAGGAGGAGAATATGCCTATGAAAACTTGAGATTTAGGGCTGGATATGGGATAAGTGGCACACCTTATGCAGATAGTAATATTACAAATAATGCTTATAGCCTAGGTTTCGGAATCCGTGAAAAAAGTTTTTATATTGACTTTGCCTATAGATATTCTAAGCTAACAGAAGGTTATATTCCTTATTTATTGTCTGATCCAGAGTTAGAACAATTTGTGACGAATGATATTGCTAATACTAGAATTTTAATGACAGCTGGATTTAAATTTTAATTTTTCAAAAAAAAGCATATAGCATCATTTTTAAATATTTAAAAATGATGCTATGTCTCTCACTCGATAATTTGTCAAAAAATAATCAACTTTATATATTTTTTTGACACTAGATCCTCCCAATTGTAGTTAAACAAACTTAGATCAAACCTAATTGAACAAGTTTTCTATGAGAAAATTGATACTCATTTTATCATTATTTTTATTTGGATACTCCACGCTTGATGGACAAGTGGAAGTGAACACTACAGAAGAGGGAACAGATTATCCAGAAGTAGATGAGCGAAAAATTATTGAAACCAAATGGCGTTACACTTATGCTCTTCATCTCGAATCAAATACCATTTTTCATAAGGCGGAAAAAGATTATGAATACTTTCTGCATTTTAAGTATGACTACACCTATGATCAATTTCTTAATGGAGAATTTGATAAAGGTGTCTGGAGCCTTAATGGAAGTGATTTGTTTTATAGCTTTAAGCACATCAAAAAGTTTGAGATTGCTCAGGTTACTAAAAATATTTTGGTTCTAGAATTTGAGCAACCTAATAGTAAAGGAACTTACCAATATCACTTTGTTAGAGTGGAAACCAAGGATGCTCCTTTTATTAAACCAATCAATGAACTTCCAGATATTTTAGTAGAGGAACTCGACCTTAAAAAAACTAGAAATCAATGGTGGACTTTTGGTAAAAAGAAAAAGAAGAAAAGAAGGTGGAGAAAGAAAAAAGAGGAACCAAAGGAAAAGGAAGTTTATATCAGTATTGAATTGATTGGAGGAGGATATTATGGAGGAATTGATCCAGTTTTGAGAGATTATATTCACATCAAAAGTTCAGGCCGGTTAATTAAGGAATTTAAGAGTGTGAATAAAGGTTTGATGGTGACCAAAAAAACTATTTCGAGAGAAGAACTAGAAGCATTTGCTGAATTTATCATCACTCAAAAGTTTTTTGAAATTGAGCGTATGTATGATTGTGAAGATGCAATTTGTCAAAAAAGAAAAGCAAATAAACCCACACCCATTCCTCTGCGTTTAGCAGTAGCTTATGGCTCTCGCAAAAAAGTAGTAACCATAAGTATTTGGGGAAAAGATCAAAATAATGTGAAATATGTAGACTACCCGGATTCGATTGATAATATTGTTGAAGCTATTCAAAAAATGGCTCATCAAATGGGAGAATCTTAGTCGAAATTAAATTGATGAAAGTCATTTGGAAAAAAAGCTCAATGTGAACAATTCACAATGAGCTTTTTTTTATATTTGATGAAAAGATTAGTTGCTAAGACAACTATTTTAAAATCAACTTCAATAATACGATTTAAAACATAGACAATGCATTACTATAGTTTAGGAAAATTTCCACAAAAAAGACATACTCAGTTTCGCAAACCAAATGGCGAATTGTACCATGAGCAATTATTTTCTACGGAAGGATTTAGTGATTTGGCTTCTTTGCTTTACCATTGCAATCCTCCAACTCAAATTGTCCAAGTTGGTGAACCATATTCTGTTGCTCCAAAACTAATTCATGATAAACAATTGAAACATCGAAGCCTCCAAGGTTTCAAGGTGGCTCCAGAAGATGATTATTTGAAAAGCCGAAAACCGGTTTTGGTGAATAATGATTGTAAAATTGTTTTATCAGCTCCTCGAAAAAGTATGACTGATTATTACTTTAAAAATGCAGATGCAGACGAAGTAATTTTTGTCCATGAAGGTTCTGGTGTGTTAAAAACGATGTATGGAAATATCACTTTTGGTTACGGTGATTATTTAGTTATTCCGCGAGGAACGATTTATCAATTGCATTTTGACTCAGAGGATAATCGATTATTTATCGTTGAATCTACTAGTCCGATTATCACTCCAAAACGATATCGAAATAATTTTGGACAATTGATGGAGCATTCTCCATTTTGTGAAAGAGATATTCGAAAGCCAGAAACATTAGAAACACACGACGAAAAGGGAGATTTTTTAATGTACATCAAAAAGCAAGATAATATTTATCCATATGAGTATTTAAATCATCCATTTGATGTAGTTGGTTGGGATGGTTATGTTTATCCTTACGCATTTTCGATTCATGAATTTGAACCAATTACTGGTCGAGTGCATTTGCCACCTCCGATTCATCAAACTTTTGCAGCACGTGGATTTGTAATTTGTTCGTTCGTTCCTCGACTGTATGATTATCATCCACAAGGAATTCCAGCACCTTATAATCATAGTAATATTGATAGTGATGAGGTTCTATATTATGTGGCTGGAGACTTTATGAGTCGAAAGCATGTGGAGCGTGGAATGATTACGTTACATCCAGGTGGAATTCCACATGGCCCTCACCCAGGAACTGTGGAAAAAAGTATTGGGAAAAAAGAAACAGGTGAATTAGCTGTGATGGTAGATACATTTGCACCACTATTGATGACTGAATTTGCAGCAGAGATCGAAGATGGAGATTATTACAAAAGTTGGTTAAAATAATCTGTAGCTGGACTCTCCTGAGTCCAGTTTCAATTTCTGGACTCAGGAGAGTCCAGCTACGTGAAATAATTACGTTTTCAAAAAACAAAAAAGGCAGATCAACAGTTTTATAACTAACTGGTTTGCCTTTTTTAATTTATTTTTGCAAAAAAAAGAATATGAAAAATATTTTAATCTCATTTTGGCTTTTACTTTTGACAACGATTGGTTGTGCTCAAGCTCCAAGCAATCGACCAAAAGTAAATAGTACAGAATTTGATAAGAAAATATCCAAGACAATCAGTTTTTCCATTCCAGTAATGGGCGTGGATCAGTTGAAAGAAATGCAAGAAGATGTAGTTCTACTCGATGCTCGCCCACAGAGCGAATTTGACGTAAGTCATATCAAAGGCGCCAAAAGAATTGGATTTAGAGATATTGACGAAGCTGCACTTGAAGGAATTGATAAAGATGAACAAATAGTAGTCTATTGTTCCATCGGATACAGAAGCGAAAAAGTAGGAGAAGATCTCAGAAAAATGGGTTTTAAGAATGTTTATAACCTCTATGGAAGCATTTTCGAATGGGTGAATCAAGGCAACGAGGTTGTTGATAAAGATGAAAAAACGACTGGTAAAGTGCACACTTACAATAAGCGTTGGAGCAAGTGGGTAGAAGATGGAAAAGCGGAAAAAGTATGGTAAAAGTAATTTGAAAAAGTATGTAATTGTATTGTTATAATTTTTTACGAAAAATATTAATAATAAAATCCATAGAAAAAACCTATATCTCAAAGTTGAGATATAGGTTTTTTTATTAAATTGTAAAAGTTGGTAATGTATTTGATATATGATAAATAA
>CAYGRM010000066.1:0-12217 GCA_964352225.1 uncultured Saprospiraceae bacterium
GTATAAATGTAGAGTAAGCATTTCTTTCAAATAATATATTTATCGTATATTTAATTTTCCAAATAAATGTATCTAACACCACTCTATTAAAATGGTTCGCCTCTTTCAAAATGGGGCAATCGCCAGAAGTTTTAGAGATACAATACACAAATAATAGTCAAGTTAACGCTTGACTATTTTTTTTTTGAAAAATTGAGTTTAATTTCGCCACAAAAAAAAATGATTCCTTTCTACAAATATCAAGGTACAGGTAATGACTTCGTGATGATCGATCAACGGGAGAAAAAGTATATCCACCAAAAAGATACGACAATCATTAATAAAATCTGCGACCGCCGATTTGGTATTGGAGCAGATGGACTAATTCTTTTAGAAAATTGTGACGGGTATGATTTCCGAATGATCTATTTTAATGCTGATGGCCGAGAAAGTAGTATGTGCGGAAATGGAGGAAGATGTATCGTTGCTTTCGCTAATTATCTTGGAATCGTAAAATCAAAATGCCATTTTTTAGCCATTGATGGACCACATGAAGCACTTATCAAAAAAGATGATTGGGTCGAACTCAAAATGTCAGACGTGAAAAATATCGAGATGGGTGAGGACTATTTTTTGATGAATACCGGCTCCCCTCATTATGTAGTTTTTGTGGAGGATATTGATGATATTAATGTGGTAGAGAATGGTCAAGCGATTCGATATTCGAATCGTTTTAAAAAGGAAGGAGTCAATGTCAATTTTGTGGAACGAACCAAAGACAATATCATCGTTGCAACCTATGAACGGGGTGTGGAAGATGAAACCCTTTCCTGTGGAACTGGGGTTACTGCTGCTGCCATTGCGAATTTTCTAAAAAAACCCAACCGCAGAAAAAAACAAAATACGCCCATCAAATCGAAAGGTGGAGATTTAGCGGTAAGGTTTGAGCCGAATGGAAAAACAGAAGCAAGCAATATTTGGCTATGCGGAAAAGCAGAACGTGTTTTTAAAGGTGAATGGTGAATGGTTCACCGTTAAAAATCAATCATTTCATGCGCACCTCTCAATTCACCGAATGCATGTTTGTCGCCAACCGCTTTGGCAATCTCCATCCCCTTTTCATAAATTTCAGTTGCTCGATCAATATTATCCGCACGTTCATACAATTTTCCTAGATGATAATACGTACCCACATAATTAGGATGATCATCATGTAATTTCAAAAAATATTCCTCCGCTTTGGCCTCATTTCCTAATTTTTCATACTCTTTAGCTACTGCAAAAAGCAGAAACTCATCTTCGGGACGGTCTTCCAAAAATTGAAATAATTGCTCAAGTCGATTAGAACTCATGATTTTAGATATTAAATTAAATCCTATTTGAATAAAGATTAAACTAGTTTATTAAACTTGTAATAAGTTACTTTTAACTTTATAACAAGCTGACTATCAGTTAATTAAGGTGTTTTTCACAAAAAAAACCAAACTTCTTTTCACAGTCGCTTTTTCGTGGGAAATTATCTATATTTGCACCGTTTTTGAGAAACAAATCTTTGATTTTTGAGAACAATTTCAAAGGAAAACCATTTTAATCAAAAAACACATTTTTATCACAAAAAAATCTTATCTCAATAATGAAGTTATTAGTATGTGTAACTCAAACACCGGAAACTACCGCTAATATTTCTTTTAATGCTGATAATACTGAATTCAATACTGCTGGGGTGAATTTTATTATGAACCCTTACGATGAGTGGTATGCTTTGGTACGTGCATTAGAATTAAAAGAAGCTGCAGGAGGATCGGTTACAATCATTAATGTTGGCCCAGCGACAAATGATACGGTTATTCGAAAAGGATTAGCCATAGGAGCTGATGATGCAGTTCGAATTAATGCAGAACCTAAGAGTGCAATGTTTGTTGCTAAACAAATTGCAGAATATGCCAAAGAAGGTAACTTCGACATGGTAATTTTAGGAAAAGAATCGATCGATTATAATGGAGCCTCTGTAGGTGCCATGGTGGCAGAATATTTAGATTTGCCTTTTGTCTCTTTTGGGACTAAAATGGAAGTAGCGGGAAATACTGCTACAATTAATCGAGATATTGAAGGAGGAGAAGAAATAGTTGAAGTAACAACTCCGTTTGTAGTAAGTGCTGCAAAAGGAATGGCTGAACAACGAATTCCTAACATGAGAGGAATTATGATGGCAAAACGTAAACCACTAAATGTAGTTGAACCAGTTGCTTTTGATGATCCAACAGCTGTGGTCAGTTACACTTTACCATCTGCTAAATCTGCAGTAAAAATGGTAGATCCTGAAAATATGGATGAGTTGGTACGATTGCTACATGAGGAAGCTAAAATTATTTAATAAAGAAAAAAGATGATGGATTCATGATTACGGATTAAGAATTATAAACATAAATCTTAAAATCCTCCATCCTGAATCTAAAATTCTTAATCAAAAAAAAATATCATGGTTCTAGTATATGCAGAAAGCCCAAAAGGGCACTTTAAAAAATCCGCTTTTGAAGCGGTGACCTACGGTAAGATGGTGGCTGATATCATGGGCAAGTCTTGTACAGCATTAGTTATTGGAAATGCTGATAATCCAGGTCAATTAGGAAAATACGGAGCAGCAAAAGTAGTTCAAGCTAATGGTGCTTTTGAAAATTTTGATAGTCAAGTTTTTACAGAAATAATTGCTAATGCTGCTAAAGAACTGGGAGCAGAAGTAGTCATCGTTAATCATTCTTCAGCTGGAAAATCTATCTTAGGCCGATTAGCTGTAAAATTGAACGCAGGTTCAGTTTCAGGTGTAAATTCAGTTCCTACAGTTGATGGAGGATTTAAAGTAAAGAAAAATGTTTTCTCTGGAAAAGCTGTGGCAGAATACGAAATTAAAACTGCAATTAAGGTACTTTCTTTAATGGGGAACTCTTATCCTCCAGCAGAAACAGGTAGCGATGTAACTGTTGAATCATTTGATACTACAGTACCAGCTGCTAAAGTAACGGTAAAAAATGTTCAAACGGTTGATGGAACAGTTCCACTTCCTGAGGCAGAATTAGTAGTTTCAGCAGGTCGTGGAATGAAAGGGCCAGAAAACTGGGGAATCATTGAAGAATTAGCTGATGTAGTTGGAGCTACGACTGCTTGTTCTCGACCAGTTGCAGATATTGGCTGGAGACCTCACCACGAACACGTAGGACAAACTGGAGTGGCCATTCGACCTAATCTTTATTTTGCGATTGGAATTTCTGGAGCCATTCAGCATTTAGCTGGTGTAAATAGTTCAAAAGTAATTGTGGTAATTAATAAAGATCCAGAAGCGCCATTTTTCAAAGCGGCTGATTATGGAGTTTGCGCAGATTTATTTGATGTGGTTCCTAAATTAACAGAAGCCTTCAAAAAATTCAACGTAGCAAATAGCTAGATATTAAATGAGGATTGCTTAACGGTAAGCGATTAATATTTCTTATTATAAATATTAGGTATATTCAACGTTAACCGTTAAGCATTAACCATTAAATAATTTAGGTACGTCTTTTGAGTTTGAGAATTATTATAATAATTGTATTTTTAGAAAATTGTCTCTTTAGGAAAAGGAAAGTATGAAAAAAATTGAATTGGACATCGTTGCTTTATCACATAGTGTTACCCAATCTCACAACTATGCAGTTGTGCTTGGAGAGCAAGATGGCTCCCGAAGATTACCAATCGTAATTGGCGGATTTGAAGCACAGGCGATCGCTGTGGCAATGGAAAGAATGACTCCCAACCGCCCACTTACGCATGATCTTTTTAAAAATACATTGGAAACTTTTGATGTAGAACTCAAAGAAGTTATCATCAATAATTTATTGGATGGAATTTTTTATGCAAGATTAATTTGTTTAAAAGATGGTGAAGAATTCGAAATTGATAGCCGAACTTCAGATGCCTTGGCTATGGCCGTTAGATTCAATTGCCCCATCTTTACTTACGAATTTATATTAGATGCTGCTGGTGTGATACTGGAAGATTCCGAAGAAGAAGGAGCGGAAAAACAAACTCCTGCAGAAAAGCCAAAGGCTGTCTCAGGTAAAAAAAGTAAACGAAAAAAAGCGATTACTGGTAATACCCTTTCTAGTTACACCTTTGAGGAGTTGACCAAAATGCTAGAAGAAGTTTTAGCTGACGAAGATTACGAAAGAGCTGCTAAAATTAGAGATGAAATCCAAAGAAGAGAAGGACGCGATTCCTAATTTTCTTTTTAGCATAAAAATAAAACCTCCAAGACTAATTAAAATCTTGGAGGTTTTTTGATTTTATACCAACCCTTTTTGGGTTTCTTACAGTCTTACTTTTTGAAAGCTATGAAAACTCATTTTTACTTTTTTAAATTCAAATTTCTAAAAAAAATTAGTCATGAAAACCTCCATTTTTAAATACTTCTTAATCTTTTTTGCCATCACTTTTATTGTTTTCTCTTGCAAAAAAGATGATCAACCTGAAGAAGCTACCACTTGCAACATCGACAATCCATTGGAAACCATTCAATGGCTCAAAGAAACTAGAGATGGATTTGATATGCAAGCCAATCCTTTACCCAAAAGAATCACACAATACTTTTATCAAGGTGAATGTGTATTCCTAATTGATGGATGTGTTGGATGTGATGATAATTTGATCACAGTTTACAATGTAGATCAAGATGTTATTTGTGAATTTGGTGGAATTGCAGGTGTAAATACTTGTCCTGATTTTGACACAGAAGCAACTGGCGAAATTATTCTTTATGGTAATTAGTACTTGTTGTTGTTACAAATTCAATCATCAAAAAAAGCCTTTTTACTTCATGGTAAAAAGGCTTTTTCTATGGAAGTCAATAGATACATTTATTATTATTTCTTCAAAAAAACATCAAATGGCAAAAAAATTGATTGTATTATAGGCACCCTTCAAACCTAATTAAAACATATATTTTACTTTATGAAAACAATAGAAAATATCCAGTTTTTAATCCTAGATTTAGAAGGGAATATTATTTTTAGTGATGATGTTTTATTTGATGTGGAAAAACTTCCTAGCAATTGTGTATTCGATTGGTCGCCTTTCATAGAAAGTATTTTTCCAGCCTTACTGAAAGAAGATCATCAAAAAATGATCACTTTTGAAAAAGTAAAAACTATCCATGAGTTTCTAAATGGTTCTTACGATTATTCTTTTTATCAAACGGAGAAAAGAGATCAAATCATTTGGGTGATTTCTGACTGTTCGAAGTACTATTCCAAATTAACAATCCAACAACAGTATCATCATCAAAAAGTACTCACTCAGCAATTAACCAATTTTGAAAAAGAAATTTTGCCTGAATTCCAACAAGTCTAGTTAATTCTTTGAGTTCTTGTTTTTACCTGAAAAATCCTGAATATAATTTTCCAAAGAAATTTCTTGCCCCAACTCTAGTCTTTTCCTTAATCTATTTCTAGTTCTTTTCACACTATCTACTGATATACCAAGGATTCCAGCTGCTTCTGTAGTATTCAATTTTAGCTTAATGAATAAAAAAAGTCTTTCTTCTGCCTCACTCAAATCAGGATGAGAAGACCGCAATTTAATCAAATATCCAGGGTAGGTTTTTTCAAAAAGAATTTTAAACTCTGCCCAATCAGACTTCGTCAAAATCTGTTGGTTATAAAAACTGCCTATTTCATCCTCCTCATTGGATAGGTTCTCAATCGTTTTATTTTTTTCAATTAGTTTTCCTTCCAAAGAGGTAAGCAAAGTATTTTTTTCCAAAATAAGTTGAGTCAACCTCGTCAAGTTCTCCTTGTTTTCCGCTAACTTTTCAGCATTCCTATGGGTTTGTTTCCGCCAACTCCAAAGCCCCCATCCTAATAAAACTAATATAAAAAATAACAAAACACCAATCCTTTCTATGGATCGTTGAGATGCAACTAACTGAATTTGACTCTCTTTTAATTCCGATTTAACTCGCTCTGTTTCATATTTCTTATTTAATTCATCAATCTTTAATTGAGTTTCCACCCCGATCAAACTGTCTCTCAGTTGGTATCTTTTTATTAAAAATTCATTAGCTTTTTGGTAATCCTCTTTACCTTCATAACTAATGAACAGCCCCATATAATTTTTGATGAGACTTTGAAGAAACTGATGTTCCTTATTTAATTCCGAGGCTTTTTCGAGAAGTTCAACTGACTTATCGTAATCCCCTAAACGACGATATGCCATAGCCAAATTATTATAAGCTTTTCCTTCTGACCTATACCGTTTACCTTGTTGATGCATAGCAATAGCGCGTTCCATATATGGAATTCCCTCTGCAGGCTGTCCTCTTTGAACTTGTAGGGCACCATAATTAGCTAAAGCCGTCGCCAGACTTTTTTCTTCACCATATTTTTCTAAAAGCGGCAATGCTTGATTAAAAAATTTATCTGCTTCTATATATTCTCCATCCAAAGCCTTCATTGCACTCAGTTGCTCCAAACTCTCGCCAAGACATAAACTATCTCCCGCTTCGCCACATAATTGAATCGCTTTCTCATAAGTTGCTTTAGCTTTTTCTTCTTGACTCATCCTAACATACATGATACCTGCACGATAATAAACCCATCCTTGCCAACCAATATTTTTTGATTCTAAGGCGATATTCTCAGCCTCTAGTAAATAGCGAGCTGCCTTGACAAATTCTTCTTCCTTGATATAATCCATGAAAAGATAAAGTGCCCCAAGTACTTGATTTAACTGATTCTGATCTTGGTTTGCATTTTCAAGAAAAGCTTGGTGAGTTTTTAATTTTTCATTAAAAGTTAAAGAAGCATCCGTGGAGACAGGGTTAGAACTTTCATAGATTTCTCGAAAGTTAGTTTGCCCAAAAATGGGGGTTGCACAGATATAAAAATAAATGGCTATAAAGCTAAAAATAAATTTCATAGTTGATAAAGTAGAGTTACAATTTTCACAAAAGTAATTAAGTTTGGTCAGAACATTTGACAATCAAATAGTGAAATGAATAAAAGACAAACATGGTTCAAAAATGACTCCTTTCTGATAATTTTGGACTTGTCCCCTCTTTTGTCACCCTTATCTTTCCAATTACTTCACTTATAATCTATTTATTTACAGCCAACTCTAAAAAAGATCATGATGTAAACGAATCTACTTATTACTCTTTTTATCATCTTAAATTTTTATAAAAAATGAAAAAATACTTAACCTTTCCACAAACCGAACTTAACCAATCAAAATTACAACTCAATCTAAAAAAATTAGTTTTCTCCAATCGCTCCGGTAGAAAACTTTTCCTCCTCACCATAATTTGCTTCTTTTATTTGCAAGCTTTTTCTCAAGACGATCCTCAAAAATGGACAACCGTACTGAACAGCCCTCAAGGTACTTTTAAAGAAATTCAAGAAGATTTTAACAATTATTGGGAAGGACGTGAATACGTAAAAGGAAAAGGCTACAAGCAATTCCAACGGTGGGAAAACTTTATGGCTCCTCGGATATATCCATCTTATGATATGACTTTACCTTCCAATAATTATCACAATTTCATGGAATGGAAAAGGAATCAACCTGCAAGTGCTCAGGCAAGAACGATGGTATCAAATTGGACATCGTTAGGGCCTTTTACAAAACCAACTGGAGCAGATACTGGTGTTGGGCGGCTAAATATGGTGAGATTTGATCCTAATGATTCAGACATCATGTATGTAGGTGCTCCAGATGGTGGCTTGTGGAAATCAACGAATGCTGGTAGTTCTTGGACAACCACTACAGATTTCCTAAGTGTAATTGGGGTTTCAGATTTAGCTATCGATCCTGGAAATACCAATATCATGTATCTTGCCACAGGAGATTTGGAAGGCGATAGAAGAAGTATCGGAGTATTAAAGTCAACTGATGGCGGTACTTCTTGGAATACCACAGGGCTTACTTGGACGGCAACTGATAATTATAAAATTTCTAAATTATTAATGGATCCTACCAATTCTAGTGTTTTACTAGCAGCTACTGACGGAGGAGTATTTAGAACAACAAATGGAGGAACATCTTGGTCATCACCTTCGACTATTGTAAATTTCCAAGATATGGAATTCAAACCGGGCGATCCCAATACAGTTTATGCTGCTGGAAATGAATTTTGGAAATCCACAGATAATGGAGTTAATTGGACTCAAATAACTTCTGGTGTACCCAGCGCAGGAAGTGTAGTCCGTATCGCAATAGGAGTAACTGCTGCTAATCCTGCTTATGTATATTTATTGGCTGGAGATGCAACTAATAGTGGATTTTTAGGACTATTTCGGTCTGGAGATAGTGGAACTTCGTTTTCTACAAGATCCACTTCTCCAAACGTATTAGGATATGTTACTGATGGTTCAGATATGGGAGGACAAGCATTTTATGATCTAGCTATTGCGGTCTCACCAGGTGATGCTGACAAAGTAACAATAGGTGGAGTTAATATGTGGCAATCTACAGATGGTGGTACAACTTGGGATATAATTACTCATTGGGATCCATCTGAAACTGATCCTGGTCATCGATTTGTTCATGCTGATATCCATGAAATAAACTATTTGCCTGGTAGTAGTACAACCTATTTTGCTTGTAATGATGGAGGAATTTCTAAGACTATTGATGGAGGAACTAATTGGACAGACATCAGTAATAACTTGGTTATTTCACAACAAAATGCCATTGGTATTTCTGCAACCTCAGCTTCTCACCTTGTAGCTGGTCTGCAAGATATTGGTACTATTTATACCACCGGGTCTTGGTCTGTTATTGGCGGTGGTGACGGAGAAGACAATTTTATTGATCGAACTGACGATAACTATATTGTCATTACTGGTACATATGGATCTCACCAACTTTCTACAGATGGAGGTATGAACTTTAGTGACATCATATCAGGACTTCCTTCAGGTAGTGCGAATGCTAATTTCTTTAGTCCAATAATACAAGATCCAACAACTTCCACCACCTACTATGCAGGAGGAAGAATAAATTTATACCGAAGCGTTACTGAAGGATCTTCCTGGACATCAACAGGTGCTGCACCCTTTGGAGCTGATCGTATTATTGATTTCAATATAGCCCCTAGTAATAATGCTATTATTTATGCTTTGAAGGGTACAGCTATCGCTAAGTCTAGTAATTCAGGAGCAACTTGGACGGATATCACTTCTGGTTTACCAACAGGAAGTGCAGAATTGACAAATTTAACTATTTCAAATACAGACGCTGATAAAGTGTGGGTTACATTTTCAGGATATAGTAGCACAGATAAAGTATATAAAACAACTGATGGAGGATCTAACTGGACCAATGTTTCGACAGGTCTTCCTAATCTCCCTGTAAATACAATTGTATTCCGAAATGGATCAGCACAAGATGAAGTCTATATAGGAATGGATATTGGGGTTTATCGTTTTGATAATTCCTTGTCTTCATGGGAAGCCTATTTGACCAGTTTACCAAATGTGAGAGTTAAGGACTTAAGAATATTTTATCCTACAGGTAAACTAAGAGCAGCTACCTATGGTAGAGGTACTTGGGAAACTGCTTTATTTGCAGTTTTGCCGGTCGAACTTATTTCTTTTTCAGGAAAAAATATAGGTCGAGAAAATGAATTATTTTGGACGACTGCTACAGAAAGTAATTTGGAAAAATACTCCATTGAGCGAAGTGCAGACGGTCAAAATTTTGAGACAATTGGTGCTATTTTGCCAGACGCAGCCGATTCGGAGGTAACACAAAATTACTCCTTTATTGATGCTCAACCTTTCAAGGGAATCAATTACTATAGGCTTAAAATAGTTGATATAGATGATAAATTTGAATACTCTCAGGTCATCGTTCTATTTGTAGATGATTTGAAAAATGAAGTAAGTCTTTATCCTAATCCAACTACTAATTTCATTGAAATCAAGGGAATCGTTAGCGAGGAGACTACTATCCATTTGATAGATGCGCTTGGTAGATCTATCCGTAGCGAGCAGTTGCGAAGAGATGAACCACTTGATGTAAGTTACCTGCCTAATGGAACTTATTTTATTGAATTTCGAACGAATGGTCAGAAAGCAATTGTAAAACGCTTCATCAAACAATAACTAACACAGCAAAAGTAAAGTATTTTTTCTTTACTATGATTCACGTGTCCTCTGGCGATTCTATCGCTAGAGGGCTTTTTTTTTTAAAAAAAATAATGTAAAAAATCACCATTTTTTAAAAGGCAATTTTACCAAACTCGAATTAAAATACCGAGGCTGAAAAGTCACTTCCTCCCCTACCCAATCGGGAATTTCCACTTTTTGATTTTCATCTTCCAATTCTACCTCAGCTAATTTCAGCCCTGCATTATCTCCTTCGAAAATATCAATTTCCCAATTTAAGTCATCTGCTACAACAATAAACCGTTCTTTTTCAATTAATGGTTTTTCGCAAAGTTGCAACAACTCATTCGCTTCATCAACTGGAATTTCATATTCAAATTCTAAACGAGTCATCCCTACCGTTTTTCCTTTGATGGTCAAAAATCCTTTGTCTCCTAGAATCCGAACTCGAACGGTTCGTTCTTGTTGGGTGCTGAGGTAACCTTGCTTGATAATCTTTCGAGAAGTGAATTGGGATCTCCAATTAGCATTTTTGAGGAGGAATTTTCGTTCTATTTCTTTTGGCATTTGTTTCTCAAAATTTTTAATAAAAAAAATAACCACAGATTATACAGATTTTCACAGATGATAATATTGCTAAAATAATCTGTGAAAATCTGAGTAATCCGTGGTAAAAATTATTCCGTGGTAAAATAACAATACATTTACAAACCTTCCAAAATCTCCATCACCTCTCCCACCATCTCCTTCGTCACATCCAAATGCGTCACAAACCTCACCGTCTGTGGCCCAAAAGGAGCTGCTGCGATTCCAGCCTCTCCGACCTTTTTCAAAAATGAATCCGCTGTCCAAGGACTTTTTACATCAAAAATTAAAATGTTCGTTTGCACTCTTCGTATGTTTTCCACGTAATCTAACTTTTCCAAAACTTGACTAATCATCCGTGCGTGCTCGTGATCTTCTTTCAATCGTTCTACATTATTATCCAAAGCATAAATTCCCGCTGCCGCTAAAAAACCAGCCTGTCGCATTCCTCCTCCCATCACTTTTCGTTGTCGCCGAGCTTGCTTCATCATCTTTTCATTTCCCAAAAGCAAAGAGCCAACTGGCGCCCCCAACCCTTTTGACAAACAAATAGAAATACTATCAAACTCTGCTCCCCAATCAGCAGGATCATCTCCCAACTCAACTAACGCATTAAAAAATCTAGCTCCGTCCATATGCAATCCCAAACCTTTCTCTAAACACAATTTTCGAATCGGTCGAACCTCATCTAAAGTATAATAACTTCCGCCACCTTTATTAGTTGTATTTTCGAGTACCACCAATTTACTTTTGGGCAACCAATCATAATCAGGACGAATCGCAGCACCAACTTGGTCGGCAGTTATTTTTCCAAAATCACCTTGCAAAAGATTCATAGGAATTCCAGAATTAGCCGCATAACCGCCAGTTTCATATTGATACACATGCGAATATTCATGGCAAATAACTTCCTCCAATCTCCCGGTATGAACATTCATCGCAATTTGATTAGTCATCGTTCCTGAAGGACAAAATAAGGCTGCTTCCATTCCAAAAAGCTTAGCTGCTTTTTCTTCTAAAGCATTTATAGTTGGATCAGTTCTAAAAACATCGTCGCCCACTTCTGCACTCATCATCGCTTTTAACATTTCCTCAGAAGGCTTAGTAACTGTATCGCTAGTAAGATTTATCATATTTATTTATTTTTTTTAATTTTACATATTGTAAGATTTACAATTAGTTTAAAATTTGACAAAATTTAAACCTAATTTCCCCTAAATACACAAAAACGTAACGGGCGCTAAATTTATGAAAAAACCGTATAAAGCCCTATTTTCGAGACAAATACAAACGGAACAGCACAATGAATTTTGAGGATTACGCGAAATCAGCTTTTACAGTTGATAATATCATTTTTGGATTTGATGATGGTGATTTGAAAGTGTTACTCATCAAAAGAGGAGAACCACCTTTCGAAGATCAATGGGCTCTACCTGGAAATTTTGTATACCCAAACGAAGATTTAAATGCTTCAGCCAATCGAGTTTTGCAAGAATTGACTGGATTAAAAGATGTTTACC
>CAYGRM010000066.1:12227-22274 GCA_964352225.1 uncultured Saprospiraceae bacterium
TTGTTTACCTTGAGCAAGTCCGTACTTTTGGAGCCGTAAATCGTCATCCGATGGGACGGGTGATCACCGTCGCTTATTTTTCATTGATAAAAATTAAAGACTATAAATTACAAGGAACTGCCCCTCTTTCTCAAAAGGCAGAATGGGTTTCCATCAAGGATGCCAACAATCTCGCCTTTGATCATGATCAAATTTTGGATGCCTGTTTTCAGCGACTCAAACGGCGGGTTCGGATGCGTCCTGTTGGCTTCGAATTACTTCCTCGCAAATTCACTTTGACCGAATTACAACATCTTTATGAAGCTATTCTAGAGCCTTCTAAGGAGATTGATAAAAGAAATTTCAGAAAAAAAATTCTTTCTATGAAAATTCTTGTTGACCTCGGCGAAACTCAAGAAGGAGTTGCTCACCGACCTGCTAAGTTGTATAAATTTGATAAAAAGAAATATGAAAAATTTGTAGAAGAAGGATATATTTTTGAAATCTAAATTGTTTGATCAATTAATGGGGTAATTGTATCTCTAATCACTTATTTATCCAATAAACTAATCCACCTTTTTCGGAATCTCCGTTTGCAAATAATACGCCTTCCCATAATCTCCATGCTCTGCTCCTCCGTTCACATGAATAAAAGTTAGCAAACTAATACTGATAAATAATTGAATGGCAATGAGGATCACAAGTATTTTTTTGTGCGAAAAAAGTAATTTAACGAGGTAAATAAATAAAAAAGGATAAGCAATTATTAAATAATGAGGTCTAATTTTCACCCCACTAAAACTCATCAAAATCCCTAGACCAAATAAGGTTGCGAGTAGGTAAAATTCAGTTGCACTACTTTTATATAACAATCTATTTACAAGTTCTTTTTCTTTTCGGAAATTATTTATTTTTTTGAATAAATAAACAATCTGCTGTAATAATTTCAACGCCACTCCAACCAATACCAAATGCCCAACCGCTACTAAATAGGTTGGCATTCCGAATACAAAAGGCATTTTGATAAAATCCCAAAAGTGTTCTCGCAAAGAATACATCGTATTTAATCCCAATGGATCAATAAAACTATAAATGTAAAAATCGAATTTATACAAGTTCTCCCAACTTGTCGAAGAGGCTCCTCGGTTATAAATCATTTCATAAATCCAAGGCAACAAACCGATACTACTAATCACACTTCCTATAACCCAAAACGGCCATTGCCATTTTATTTTTCTTTTAAAATCAAAAAAAGTGGACAACAAAAACATCCCAAAAGCAAAGAAGAATCCACTCATATGAATTTGTCCAAGCATTGCTCCAATCATTCCCCAAGTGAACGCTCCCCATTTTTTTTCCCGATAAAAATGACCGACGATAAATAATAAACAAAAAATGGGTAACACATCTTGTGCCCATATTTTTCTCGAAAAAAGTATGTACAAAGGATTAGCAGCTAGAAGTGCCAATGCCCAATACCATTGCTGTTGCTCCTCTCCTTTCAAACTTATTTTAGCAAAAAAGATAAATCCTAACAATGCTATTACATTCAAAATTTGTACTCCGCGAGCCATCCCCAAAGGTGTTTCAACAAAATACCCCATCAATGAAAATACCCAGACACTTAATCCTGGGTTGATGATTCCTGCACCACTTGTCATGCCGACGCTTTGCCAGACTCCTTCAAGAGGAGCAAGCATGGCATGATGGTACATCCACCATTCGTCATATTTCCATTCCATGTCTTCTACCCAAATTAGGCGGAGGAGGCAACCGATAAAAATGACGAAGAAGAAAAGGTATCTATTTTTTATGATGGTCATTGTTTTATTTTTTGCCGCAGACTTGGAATGACTTTTTTTATGACTTTCCACAGACTTTACTTAAAGAAAAAACTAATCTGTGGAAAGTCATAAAAAAAGTCATAAATAGTCTGTGGCAAATTATTATTGTTTCAAAAAATCATTGGCTTTTGCTAAATCCTCTGGCGTATCTATTCCAAAAGAATCAAAAGGTAATTCTGTAGTAAATATCTCAAATCCATTTTCTAACCATCGAAGTTGTTCCAATGATTCTAATTTTTCCAATCTGCTTGGGGGTAATTTGGTGATTTCCAATAGCGTATCTCTACGAAAGGCATACATTCCAATATGTTTGTAAAAGTTAGCACTAGCCCAGTTTTCTTTTTCCTCATTTCTCAAAAAAGGAATAGGACTACGTGAAAATAACAATGCTTTTCCATTTTTCCCAAAAACACATTTCACGACATTTGGATTAAAAATATCCTCTTGGTTTTCGATTAATTTTACGCCAGTTGCAATTTCTGCCATTTCATTTTTTTCAAAAATATTGATGACCGATTCAATTTGTTGAGGATGAATAAATGGTTCGTCTCCCTGAATATTTACAATGATTTCGAAGTCTTCCATTGAGGCGGCAACTTCGGCAATTCGATCAGTTCCAGTAGGGTGATTAGAGCTGGTCATTTTTACTTTTCCACCAAAAGAAACCACGTGTTCGAAAATTCTTTTATCGTCAGTTGCCACCACCACCTCCGTCAAAGAAGTAGCTTTTTGACATTGTTCATAAACTCTTTGAATCATGGTTTTTTCACCTATTTTCATCAGAGGTTTTCCTGGAAAACGACTAGATTCAAATCTTGCAGGTATTATACCTAGAGATTTCATATTTTTGTATTGAATTTATTAACACTAGAGAAAACAGAGAAGCTATTTTTTCCAAATAAGAGAACTATTCACACGACAATTATTTTTCCAAATAAAGCTGTATTATATTTGTAAAAAATTGGTAATCAAACACTTAAACAATAAAAATTTCACATTAGCGCTCTGTGATCTTAAAATTTTTCGTACTATGAAATATTTAACAACACTTACATTACTACTTCTTCCTATCTTTATTTTTGCACTTCATGGAGATAGTTTAACTTATTTGACGCCGCAAGATAGTGTATTCCTCACCGTAGATGAAAGTAACCAAAAAATAATTCTTCATCAATTAGAGAAAAAACAGACCATGTATTCCTTGGCTAAATTCTATGGATTAGAAATTAATGAGGTGATGTACTACAATGAAGATCTAGGTGAAATTTCTGACATTTCAGTTGGTACTTTTATCCATATTCCCATTCCGAATAAAGCAATCAAACGATACCAACGTAATGATTTTGATGCAACAAAACACGCCTCCATTTATTACAAAGTAAAGAAAGGAGACACGCTTTATGGTGTTGCCAAGCGAATGTTTAGAATGCCGGTGGAAGATATCCAAAAACGAAATAATTTAACTAATAATAATATTCAACCGGGGCAGTATTTGCAGGTAGGCTGGATAAGTACAGAAGGTATTCCGAGAGAATATCGTAAGCTAAGACCTGTTCCACCTGAATGGCAAGCAAGTCAATTAAATGAGCGATATTACTTGCAAGCAAAAGGAATTAAATTTGAAAACGTAGAAAACGGAGTTGCGGCATGGAATAAAAATTCAAAGACAGAAGGGAAGCTTACAGCGCTACACAGTTCAGCTCCAATTAACTCGATTATTGAAGTAACCAATACGATGAATGATCGTTCTATTTATTTGAAAGTAATAGGAAGACCCTCTAGGAAAGTATATTACGGTCCTAATGTTAAAGTTATCGTGACTCCTAAAGTAGCAAAAATGTTGGGAGTTCGAGATCATAGATTTTATGCTATTATAAAATCTTTAAAATAAATAATTAAGCAAAGCTGACAAGCTAAATAAATTATTGATTTTTGAATGGAGAGTCGCTAAGACACAGAGTTCTCAATTTTTCTTTGAAAAATCTTCCCTTCACCGCGACTCTACATCCAAAATAAAGCATAGTATTTTATTCTAATTCAATTTGGTGGTTGCAATGTCTATTTAAATTTACTAGCGTAATTTGTTTCTTCTTGATTAAAAAAACCTGACCTTTGCACCATCAAATTACATTTCTAAATCCTTACTAATTTAATGAACTATTATAATAATATCCTAGAAACGATTGGAAATACACCTCTCGTCAAAATCAATAAAGTGAACGAAGATATCCCTGCTTTGGTTCTTATCAAAGTGGAAACCTTCAATCCTGGTCACTCGATCAAAGATCGAATGGCAATCAAAATGCTCGAAGACGCTGAAAAACGTGGCGATATCAAACCGGGTGGAACGATCATCGAATGTACTTCTGGAAATACTGGAATGGGCTTAGCTTTAGCTGCATGCGTAAAAGGCTACCGGACGATTTTCACCACGAGCGACAAACAATCGAAGGAGAAATTTGATATTTTAAGAGCACATGGTGCGGAGGTAATTGTTTGCCCGACGAATGTTGCGCCTGATGATCCTCGTTCTTATTATTCCGTTGCAGAAAAATTGAGTAAAGAAATTCCAAATTCTTACTGGTGTAATCAATATGACAACTTGTCGAATCGACAAGCTCATTACGAAAGTACCGGCCCTGAAATTTGGGCTCAGACTGAGGGAAAAGTTACTCATGTAGTGGTTGGAGTTGGTACAGGTGGAACGATTTCGGGAACTGGAAAATACCTAAAAGTGAAAAATCCTGATATTAAAATGTGGGGAATCGATACTTATGGTTCTGTTTTTAAAAAATATCATGAGACAGGTGTCTTCGATGAAAAAGAAATTTACCCATATATCACAGAAGCAATTGGAGAAGATATTTTACCTAAAAATGTAGACTTCTCGGTGATCGATCATTTCGAAAAAGTAACAGATAAGGATGGAGCGGTGATGGCTCGACGATTGGCAAGAGAGGAAGGTTTATTTTTGGGATATTCTGCAGGATCTGCTTTTGCAGGATTGCTGCAGATGAAAGATAAATTGACGAAAGATGATGTAGTTGTAGTTTTGATTCACGATCATGGAAGTCGATATGTTGGAAAATTATACAATGATGATTGGATGAGAGATCGAGGATTTTTGGATGATGACTTGAAAGTAAGAGATGTCATTTCGAAAAAAACGGATAAAGAATTTTTATCGATTACCAAAGATATCACGGTTCGTGAGGCATTCAAAATGATGAAAGATCGAGATATTTCTCAAATGCCGGTGATGGAGGGTGATGAAATTATTGGTTCAATCACAGAGACAACTGTCTTGAATTATTTGTTGGAAAACCCATTGAATAATTCTGAAAATAGTATTGAATCAATCTTAGAACCTGCTTTTCCAATGGTTGAAGTAGATCTGCCTTGTAAGCAATTAAGTAAATATTTTTCTAAAAAAACGCCTGCGGTGATTGCGAAAGATAAAGCAGGGATGCTGCATATCTTGACGCAGTATGATATTATTCAGGCGGTGTAATTTTAGTGATGAGTTAGAAGTGATGAGTGATGAGTACCATGTGGGTATTCATCACTCATTTCTTTTTTAACCTAAAAGGAAAAATGTGGTGGCTATGAGAATTATTATGGTGGTGGTTTTAATTTTTAAATTTTTCTTCTTTGTGTGAATGGAACTTCTTACCATTTTCATCACTTCTTCAGAATCTGAATAGATTGATTTATGCTCTTCTTCTGATAAATAATTAGTAGCTTTTAATAAGTCCAACCAATATTGCGTTTCTCCTAATTCTTTTTGTGCAATGGCTAATTTATGCACAAAATCCATACTACTTTCAGCATTTCCTGCTTCTCTGACCATTGCGCCAGGGTTCGTTCCAGATCGCAAAATTTGTTTACTCAAGGTAAACTCCTTCTTTTCATTTTTTAAATGTTGGTATAATTTTACAATTCTAATTGCAAGTCGAAATAACTTTTCCCTCAATGGACTATGAGGTTTGGATGTTTTGTTTCTCATAGTTATAGATGTTTAATTTATCTAAACTACGTTTTTTTATGAGAAAATAAATACTAAGAAATGATTTTTTTAATCACAAGAATAGAGCGCCTCTCGTCAAAACTCATCACTCATCACTTCTAACTCATTACTATTTTCAAAAAATCTCAATCTGATTCGTCACCTCATCTTCACTCGAAGAATCCTTTTTGATTGATTTAGGTAAGGTAGGAAGTACTCGTTTGGTCACTCTCAACTTATGGGTATATTTCTCCGTATCCACATTAAAAATTCCAAAGTGATCAATTTTATCAATTCGAACTTGCCCAGAAGAGTGAATAATTTTTCCATCTTCCAACAATAAACCTACGTGAGTAATCACGCCTTTTCTATTTTCAAAAAAAGCTAAATCGCCTGCTTGAGCTTGTTCTACAAAGTCAACCATTTCTCCAACTTCAACTTGCTGGGCGGCATCACGAGGTAACTTTATTCCAATCATTCTAAATATGATTTGAGTAAAACCAGAACAGTCAATTCCGAAAGGACTACGTCCACCCCATTGGTAAGGTGCGTACAAATATCGACGAGCAATTTTGGTGAGTAAATCTGAACTTGGTTCGAGTTCAGAGGGAACTACAGCTTGCCCGCTGAAAGTATAACTCGTTCCATTCAAACTAAAATGGATGCCATCGTACTTAGGAAGAGTTGCCCCCAAGGTTACGGGAACAGAATGTTCCTTTGTCATAGCACCTTGCATGAGTTCGATGCTGCAAGCAAAATTATTTTGATACTCTTCAAATTCAGCAGAGGTAATTGGCTTGATTTGTTTGGTATCTACCCACCCAATATAATTATCCCAAGCGCATCGCACCTTTGTCCAATTTTTTCCTTTTCGATCCAATACTTCTACCATTTCTCCAAATAATAGTTGAGAAACCATCTCACTTGAGTCGGAAGAAGCACTTCGAATAGGGACCACACTTAAAGGGCAAATGCCATAGTTCATAAACTGAATTTTTAGATGACCTAAAAATAGTCCAATTGAAGGAAATTACATAATCTTTGAAAATTTTAAATTTCAATTACTTGTTTAAACTTTTTTAGTTTTCCAAAAAAAAAACCGAAACACTTAACAAGTGCTTCGGTACTTTTTCTTCTACATTAATCTTTTCTAAAAAACAATCAACTGACCAGATTGAAGAGCCACTTTAGTTTGAGTATTTTTTATTAGATAAAAATAACTTCCACCTAGGAATCCCTCAGTCGAGATGACTGCATTTTCTTTCAAAAATTCTTCTTTTACCATTCGTCCATTGGTATCAAAAATTTGTAACAACATATTTACATTTGAATTTTCAATAAAAAACTGGTCTCCTTTTCTTATTGGATTTGGAAAAACGGAAACAGTTGGAAATGCTTCTTTAACCTCAATTGATTTGGTCTCAGAGTATTCATATTTTTCATTAAAATCTACTTGCTTCAGGCGGTAATAATTTAACCCGATTTTTGGATTTGAATCATAAATCTGATAATCATTTTGAACCACTCCATTTCCTTTTGATGGTACTTGATCTATGACTTCAAAATTAACACCATCCACACTTCGTTCTATTTCAAAATAATCATTATTAGTTTCGCTTGCCGTAGCCCAATCAATTTTTACTCGCTGATTTTCCAATAGTTGCACATCAAAAGAAATCAATTCTACTGGCAAAGGTTGGGAAGTGATTTGGAAATCCCATATCCCCCTTCCATAGGTTCCGAATCGTACCAATTGATCACTATCTACGTATTCTACTGAGTAGTATCGTTGTAAAGGTGCCGACGTTCCCATCATCGAATACCAACTATCATCAGCGACCACATACACGTAAGGCCCAACATCTGTTGCCGCAAAAAGTAAAGTTTCAGTATCATTAGCCACTATCTCATGTACTAATAAACTTGGCAATCCATTACTCATCGAGGTAAAAGTTACTCCCCCATCTGTTGATTTCCAAATAGGATCATTACTATATCCACTACCTCCAAAATAAACTAAATTAGAGGTAACTGTCGAAGCAAAAATAGTTGCACCATATAACCAGTATTCACCTGGCCCAGTAAAGCTGGCTGTTTTATTCCAAGTCGTTCCACCATTATTGGAGTAGAAAAAAGTTCCGTCATCCGTGGCTACATATAATCGATTAGCATCAACATAGGATGGTTCGATTGCTGAAATAGCAGAGGAACCTGAATTAGAGTTCGCTAAAAAATCATAACTAAATTGTGTCGCTGAAATAGAGTTACCACTTGCATTTGCAGTCAAAGTAACTAAATGAGATCCTGGTCCGTTTGTAATATCACCACCCGCTACATAAATAGAATTGTCGGCAGGATCGACCGTTTCGGAAGTTGGATAAATCCAATCTGACACGGGAGGATCAGTTCCTTCTACCGTGTAAGAAGCACTAATGCTACTTGTCTGTGGATTATGATAATAAGTCACCCAACCGAATGGATAAACTGTCCAAAGACTTTGATCATTTCGAGAAAAAGATGTGTGCCCATAATCTCCTGAAATTACTTGAGTAAAATCGACTGGTCCAGTTGCAGCACTTGCAACGGAGGTTCTTTGGTGGCCTTGATCTTGAGTTCCACCATAAACGTAATTAGAATTTAAGGGATCAGTTCGCACATCATAAAATTGCCCTATATTTAAGCCTGCTGCTCCCGCATTAGTAGTCGTCAAAAGATTATCATAAGATGCGTGCAATCCTCCATGATTCGCAACTAAAGTAAATTGAGTTCCATCAGTTTTTTCATAAGATTCAATATCCATGATATCAGCATGGATGTAATTATTATTACTATAGTAGTTTTGCCATGTATTTACTTTTGTCCAAGTTGCTCCAGAATTATACGATCGATAACACTCCACCGCACCCATATACAGCTTAGTTGCATCAAATGGCGAAACTGAAAATCCAACTCCCCACGTATCCACAGGTGTCGAACCTTGGAACGTCCAAGTCGCTCCCATATCTATTGATTTATACACATCAGATTTTTCCATTAATGCATAAAGCGTGGTATCTGTACCTGATATATTTCCTTCTAAGTCTAACCAAACTTCCTGAGCCAAAATGGTATTTGTACCTCGCAACTTTGAGGTTGTTCCATTGATAGTGTATAATTCTTTTCCTTGATGCAAAACAAAAACAGTTGTACCACCCAAAGGCAACCATAGCTTGGTATGATTTGAATTTACCCATTCCGTTCCTACTGGATCGTAGGTTGCAATTTTGGTGAAATTAACGCCAAAATCAGTTGATCGATAAACCCACATCCGTGGTGCCCAAGGAGAAGGATCCCAAACTCGACGCATATAATAAATTGTCCCATCATCAAGACCAACTATCTCTGTTGGTTCTCCCCAATTATCAACAGAAGTAACATCCATCACCGAGGCCGTCCAAGTCACACCATTATCTGAGGAATAATATAAATCTTTATTTATTGCAGCTACAATGAATTTAGTTCCAGCACCATTATCCACCACTTTCAGTATACCATTTCTGAATTGAATATCTTCATTGAGTGAAGTCCATGAGCTGCCATCTAAATTCCCTTGCCAAATAGTTCCGCCTCCAGATATTCCGTAAACCTTATTCGCTGCTTTGTCATAGTCAAGTGTTCCTAAATTTCCAGCATTATTATTACTTCCCAATTCTATCCATTCTCCCGTCAAATTACCATTCCCAAATGTTTCGGATGTTCTAAGTGAAGTATTCACTCCATTTCGTTTTTCGAAAATCTGTAGCCGAGTTTGATTATCAATAGCTTCCCAATCTGTACCAGGGGCAGCACGGTGAATCATTTGATGCCATCTTTCTTTTGCATCACTCCCTTCACCTTCCAATTGACCTTCGAAGATTTGAGTTTCGCCTTTGGTTGGTGGAGGATTAAATTTTTTATTGAAACTACTTTCATTTTGAAAAAAAAGGAAAAGAACAATAGCTAAAGTCATAAAACCAAATAGTACTTTTGGTAAAAACTTATAATTCATTTTATGCGAATTTTGTGGGTAAAAAAATAATACAGCTTTTAATTTTGGCTTGGGGAGAATTGCATGTTTTTTATACAATCAATTTTTTCAGAGACGTAAACCTAAAAATAATAAAAATTTTAAATTATGTCAGAAAGCCACATAAATCAAAATAAAGTGCGAGCATTGATAAAAGGTAAATTGATTTTATT
>CAYGRM010000067.1:0-22181 GCA_964352225.1 uncultured Saprospiraceae bacterium
GGTAAATCTATGATTGGTAAATCTCATTAATTATTGCTTTTGGGTATTGTCATTTTTATCCTGAACTTGCAAAATATACATATTGCCAGAAAGGGAAAGATTACCAAATTCAATTTGAAATTGTTGAGTTCCTCTTCCAGTTTGTTCTAACTTTTAAAAAACTATTCGACCTGAAATATTGATAAGGTTGATTTGAATATTTCCTTTTCTTTCTGTTGAAACTTCAATATTGATTTTTTCGATGAATGGATTTGGTTAAACTTTTCTTATGGCAAGGTAAGGAGCCTAATCCCCATAGAGATTAAGGCGAGTACGTGACGAGGAGTGAAATTAAAAGACAAATTTTAGCTGTACAAAATCCCTTAGAATATTCCCTAATTTAGGAACAAGGTTTTAGAAATACTAGCATAAACAATTATCAATTGGAAAAACCCCAAGGATTGTACTTTGTGGTAGTAGAAGTCGCGGGAGAAGTTTTAGGACGATTTAAAATCATCAAGGAATAAATATAACAATACAATTACAATTTTAAAAAATTAGCTAAATGTAAAAATTAAGCTACTTTTTCATCTTGCTATGCAGCATTTCTAATTCAAATATTATCTAAATTTATAAAAATAAAATCCTCATTTTTTTAATAAAAACAATAATATGAAACTACTACTACCAATCCTGTTTAGCTTTTCTTTTTTCAATGTAAATGCACAAACCACCTTTATCGAAGACACTCAAAATAACTTTACGGGAGTTTATGAAGGGGAAATGGAATTTGCAGATGTTGATGGAGATGGTGATCAAGATCTATTCACCATTGGTTATGCTGAAAATTTTGCTACTCACGCCAAACTATATAAAAATGACGGTGAGGGAAATTTCACGCTTGCCAACACCTCTTTTCCAGAGCTTGGATATTCTTCTATGGCGTTTGCCGATGTAGATGGTGACAATGATATTGACTTATTACTAGCTGGACAAGGTGGTCCAAGCGGAGGCGAAACGAGTTTATTTTTAAATGATGGTAATGGAAATTTCTCGGAATCTAACGAATCATTTACAACTGTCCTGCATTGTTCAATTGGTTTTGCAGATGTGGACAATGATAATGATCAAGACATTCTTATTCTTGGAACTTCAGCAAATTTAAGTGGAACTATTACTGAAATGTATCTTAACGATGGTAGTGGAAATTATTCCCTGAGCAATAATAATTTCACTAAAGCATACCAAGGTGCATTTGACTTTGCGGATGTGGATGGTGATGATGACTTAGATCTTTTAATTGCAGGTTCGATCAATAATGGTTTTGATAAATCTTCTATTCTTTACAAAAATGATGGTAATGGAAATTTCTCGGAATATCCGGGGACGTCATTTATTGGAATAAGTTCTAGTACGGTGGATTTTGCAGACATAGATAATGATGGTGATGAAGATGTCATTTTAACTGGTTTTTCGGATTCAGGATTATCGACATATTTATATAAAAATGATGGTACAGGTGATTTTACCATTGTACAAAATACAGGAATTGTAAACATAGCATTTGGTGCTTGTGATTTTGCAGATGTGGATTTAGATGGAGATCTTGACTTGCTTATTGCTGGTAGAAAAGGAGCTATTCCGGACGAAACGGCTAAGCTTTATTTCAATGATGGGGATGGAAATTTTACGGAGGCAACCAGTTCTACTTTTACTGGAGCGACTGCTTCCTCAGCTGACTTTGCTGATGTGGATGGAGATAATGACTTAGATTTATTTATTATGGGCATTGCTCCTGATGATGTCATTTACAGCAAATTGTACATCAATGATTTAATGGTAGGCAATGAGAATCCTTTGTTTAATTCTCAAGTAAATATTTATCCAAATCCATTTAGTGATTTGATTTTTTTAGACTTGGAAAAAAATGTAGCAGAGTTGACGCTTGAGGTTTCCAACTCAATTGGGCAAATTTTAAGTATTAATAAGTTTCAAAATATTTCTCAGATAGAAGTCCCAACTTCTTCCTTTCCTCAAGGAGTTTATTTTATAAAAATGACTGATAAAAATGGGCAAAGTGAACAATTCTCTCTGATAAAACACTTCAATAAATAACAATAAAATCTTAGTTAAAATAAAAAAGGTGTTGCGATTTATTTCGCAACACCTTTTCAATTTATGTAAGTAAGTATTATTTAGAAATATTTAGTTTTTCAACTTTGACTCCATCTTCTGTTTCAAATCTTACAAAATAGATCCCCGTTGCCCAATCAGCAGCAGACAAATAAATACTTGATTCTCCTATTCCAAAAGTTGAATTACTTCTGTATATTTCTTGCCCTACTCCATTTTGAATAACAACGAATAATTCTTTTTCACCTTGATAGTCAAAATCAATTTGGAAAAACTCATTAGCTGGATTTGGGACAATTGATACTTTTCCAAAGTCATCAGACAAGTTATTTACTGAAGTGGTACCTGTATCTCCTACATTGATTCCACCTTCATCTATTAGCTGTGAATCTTGGTAAGCCATTTCTTTGATGATCAAAGTTTCGTTCGTTTCATCGATTGCAATTTTCATCCAACCAGCCTTGTAACCATTATCAACGATTATCACAAAACCAATGTAGACATCTTCCATGTCCACCCATCCATCAGCAAAACCTCCATTTGTACTATAGCCTGATCCACGATCATCATCAATAAAATCATATACATTCATAGAATTTAACTGAACCAAATCTCCCACATTATGACGAGTAAGTTCTCTTGCTCCAAAACTTGTATAAGCTGTTTCACTTGGACTTGAAAAACAACCAATCGCAAAAATGGGCACAAAACCTAACTCTCCTGGCTCCCCATTTACATAAAAATCAATTTCACCATTCCCATCTACATCAACGCCCTCATTGGCTCCCATTGGAACTACCCAACTATCACCATAATCTGTGTAATAAATTTCTGCACTTAAAGAATTTAGAATTAGAAAGGAAAAAAAGAGAAGTAAAGATTTTTTCATGATAATTGAATTTTAGTTTTTTAAACAATAGTTGATAGATTTTGAGTTGATCTATGAAAGTTAATATATATAATATGTGTGAAAATCGAAAATAGTTGCCTCGTTTTTAAATTTTAAAATCCCTCTAGAATTTTAGTACTTTTGCATTTTTTTTAAAATAATTATTCACTCAGGCACTTGAATACTTTTTATGTGCCTAGATCAAACTTAATATTATGAGAAATATTCTTTTTCTTTTCTTGACAACTCTAGTCATCGGTGCTTGTGGTACAAAAAAAATAGTTGAAGCAAAACCAATTCCACCGGTAGTAATTCAACCAAAACCTTTGATGAATGAAATTGATTCAATATCCTACGCTTTTGGTCTAAATATAGCTCAAACTTTTAAACAAATCCAAGAGGAGTCAGATGGAAAATACGTTTTAGATGTAGATCTTTTTGCCGAGGGAATTAGAGAAATGTTGAAAGATTCGCCAAGACTTACAGAAGCCGATCAAGAAGTAATCTTAGGAGCATTTGGTGAGAAAATGCAAGAAATAGTTATAGAAAAACAAACGCTAGAAATGATGAAAGTGAAGGAAGAAAATCTTCAATTTTTAGCAGCCAACGGAAAAAAAGAGGGGGTACAAACTACTGCTTCCGGTTTACAATACAAAGTCATCAAAGAAGGTGACGGAGCTACACCAAAAGAAACCGACGAAGTTACTGTTCATTATGTAGGTTCATTGTTAGACGGAAGTATTTTTGATAGTTCACGAGAACGAGAAGAGCCAGCCTCCTTCGGATTAAATCAAGTGATCCCTGGTTGGACGGAAGGACTACAATTAATGAAAGTAGGGTCAATTTACGAATTTTATATTCCTTCTGACTTAGCTTATGGAGATGAAGGAAATCAAGCAATCCCCGGAGGATCTGTTTTAAAGTTTGAAGTTGAGTTACTCAATATTGAGTAATTTTTTATAAAAAATAAAAAGCCACTTTTGGATAATTCTAAAGGTGGCTTTTTATTTTAATTCATTAACTTTATTATCGAAGTTATTTAGCAAAATCAATTCAGAGATGAAACTCATTAAATACTTATTAGTTGTTATTCTATTTATCCTAGTAGCTGGCGGAATTTATATCTATCCAAAATATCAACGAGGTTTGATAGTCGCTCAAGCATTAGATCAAAATAATATTGCTTATACTTTTTTAAATATGGATGAATTTTTTCCACACAAAGAAGTGAAGACTTCAGGAACACCCTATATTTTTCCACAAGGAAAATTAATTGGTTTACCTGAGGAATTTTCTATCCCAAGTCAAAAATTTAATACGGAGGAATATTTAGAGAACACAGGAACTCAGGGTTTATTAATCATTCAAAATGATACTTTAGTTTTTGAAAATTATCATCTTGGACAGGAAGCAGATACTCGACATATCTCTTGGTCGGTAGCAAAATCTTTTATCTCTGCCTTGTTTGGAATTGCAATAGAAGAAGGTCATATCAAAAGTATTGAGCAAAAAGTGGAAGAATATTTACCTGAATTAAAAGGCTCAGGCTACGAAGGGGTTCGAATCAAAGATGTTTTACAAATGTCAACTGGAGTGAAATTTAATGAAGATTATGCGGATGAAAGTTCTGATATCAACCGTTGGTTTCAAGCTTTTGCTTTGGGTGAATCTCAAGATAAATTTGCAGCAACGCTGGTTAATCAAAGACCGCCTGGCACTCAAAATCATTATGTGAGTATCAACACTCATGTCCTCGGAATGATCATCGTCAAAGCAACTGGCAAAAGTTTGACAGAATATCTCGAAGAAAAAATCTGGAAAAAAATTGGAATGGAACACAATGCTTTTTGGGTATCTGACAATGAAGATATGGAAATGGCTTTGGGAGGATTGAATGCGACGTTGAGAGATTTTGCAAAATTAGGTCAACTCTTTTTGCATGATGGTAATTGGAAAGGGGAACAAATTGTTCCAAAGGCTTGGATCAAAGCTTCTCTCACGCCCGATGCTCCGCACTTGATGCCTGATAATTCTGAAGGTGCTGAACCCAATTTTGGCTACGGCTATCAATGGTGGATCCCCAATGGAACAGAAGGTGAATTTATGGCAATTGGAGTTTTTCATCAATATATTTATATCAATCCAACTACGAAAACGGTGATTGTAAAAACTTCAGCGAATCCGAATTTTTTGAATGGCCCATGGGTCTATGCTGACGATATGGTTTCGGTGGAATTGTTTAGGAAGATTGCGCATGGGTTGGTTGATACAGCTGAATAGATTGTCAGCGACTGTATAGGCAAGGCCTGCTTTGTCTCAACAGTCAATTTATATTTTTGGGACGCCACATTTTAAAATATTTAAAAGCTTTTAAGTATTCTTTTCTTGGACAAAATGCAATAGCCACTACCCTATTTTCAAGCGCAGATTCTGTCAAAATGATATGCTTATTTTCGTTCATCGCATTTTCAAATTCTTTCTCATTCACGCTGCAAACTACTTTTCTGAAAATGGAATTAATCCAAGTTTGCATCTCTTCATCTGACTCGTATTTTTTATAACAAGCCAAGGAAGCATGGGCTGCGATGAGTGGAGCAAATTTATCAGGGACGGAGTCTTTGATGAGGATATACATTTTCATTTTTAGATTTTTTTAGCTATTAAAAAACTAAAAACGGAAATTGATTCAAATTAGTTTCATCAATAATTTGCTGATAAAATCATTACAAACTAAAATTGATATCCAACTTTGAATATCACGTTTTGAGGAGTATCAAATGATAAACCAAGAAGGACTTTCTTAAGTTGAAGGTAAACTCCACTTGAGAAACCTATCGCAAATTTATGAGCTACATTATTTTCAAATTTTTCTTTTTCATAATATCCACCAGCTAATAAGTTGAAATAAAAGCGGTTAGTTTTTTCCTCTGAATTCAAGTATAACCTTCCACCAGCTAACACATTTACCGAATTACTTTTCCCTTCTTTTCCTGACAAAAAAGTGGCACTAAGTCTAGTATGTAAATAAGAAATTTGACCCTCAACGGCAACATGTGATGAGAATAAATAGGCAGAATTAATTCCTAAATGTATTCCTAATCCATTATCTAAAATAGGTGTAGTAATTCCAATATTCGGTGAAATTGAAAATTCTTTGGTTTGTGCATTGGCAAATATCCCTAAAAATAACAGGACAAATAGAAGCAATTTCTTTTGAAAATAGATGTTTGGTATTGAAGTATTCATGGTCATTTTTACAATTTTGACTTAATTTTTCATTATAAATGTAATCACGTTAATTTCTTCTAAGAAATGAAACTCAACTCTTTTTATCTTCTTTTTTTACATAATTAAAGTAAATATATCTAACGAATTGCCCACCAATAATTCCGAGGAAAGCGTAATAAAAAAATTCTCCTACACTAATAAATTTAGTAGAAAATAATGTATAAATGAAAGACTCGTGCCATAGATACAAAATGTGTCAAAACACAGATTTAAAAATAAATCTCTCATCAAAAGCAACTTCAAATGTATTTAAAAAATCAAGATATTCCTCAATGAAAGTTTTCTTTTTATGATGTTCCTCTTGGTTTTGGATATATTTTATCACATCAGGAATTTGTGATTTTCCGTAAGAAAAAGCACCAAAACCAGCTTGCCATGAAAATTTACTTTTTTAAAAATCCTTTTTCGTTTATCCATAAAGAAGAATCTCCTTTGACCTTTTTCATTAAATCAGATAGTGATTGATTTGGACGCATCCCGAAAAAGAGGTGTTTCCTTTAAAAAAACTTTAATCAAATAACAACAATTAATTTCGATAACAATTAATTTAACAAATTAAATCCATACAAAAAACCGCAAAACCCTTCAAAACTTAACTTATATTTCACACTCCCCAACCATATTTTTCTTACCTTTGCACCCATTTTCAAATAATTTAGAATATTTTAAATATGCTTTCAACCAATAATCTAGGTCTCCAATACGGCAAACGAGTACTCTTCGATGAAGTGAATCTAAAATTTACTAAGGGAAATTGTTATGGAGTAATCGGAGCTAATGGCGCTGGTAAATCAACTTTCCTTAAAATTCTTTCTGGCGAAATTGATCCTAACAACGGAAGTGTTGAAATGGAACCAGGCAATCGAATGGCGGTTTTATCTCAAAATCACTTTGCCTTCGAAGAGGAAGTTGTATTGAATACAGTCATGATGGGACATAAAAAAATGTATGACATCATGATCGAAAAAAATGCGATCTACATGAATCCTGATGCGACTGAAGCAGAAGGAATGCGTGCCGCAGACTTGGAAAATGAATACGGTGAAATGGGTGGCTGGGAAGCGGAAAGTGACGCAGCAACATTGTTGAGTAACCTGGGTGTGGCAGAAGACTTGCATCATAAATTAGTAAAGGAACTGACAGGTGGGGAAAAAGTAAAAGTATTGTTAGCACAAGCATTGTTTGGTGATCCAGATATATTATTATTGGATGAGCCTACGAATGATTTGGATGCTCCGACCATTACGTGGTTAGCTGACTTTTTAGCTGATTTTAAAAATACCGTGATCGTAGTTTCACACGATAGATACTTTTTGGATATGGTATGTACCCACACGGTGGATATTGATTTTAACCAAATCAAAATCTACACGGGTAACTATAGCTTCTGGTATGAAAGTAGTCAATTGATGGCTGCACAGATAGCTAACAAAAACAAAAAAATGGAAGTGAAGCGAAAAGAGATGATGGAATTTATCCAACGATTCTCTGCTAATGCTTCTAAGTCGAAACAAGCAACGTCTCGTAAAAAAGCTTTGGACAAATTGAACTTGGAAGATATCAAACCTTCTACTCGAAAATATCCTTTTATTCATTTTCAAGCAGAAAGAGAACCAGGAGATCAGATTTTGAAAGTGACTAATTTGAGTAAGAAAAAAGATGATGGAGAAATTCTTTTTTCCAATGTTTCCTTCACGATGAACCGTGATGAGAAAATTGCTTTGGTGGGAAAAGATTCTGCTGCGATCAATGCATTTTACGATGTACTTTCTGGAAAAGTAGAAGCCGATTCTGGAATCATAGAATTTGGTCAAACCATCACACATGATTATTTGCCCAATGAAAACACAGCGTTCTTTGCGAATGAAAATGACTTGGGATTGATCGATTGGTTACGTCAATTTTCTGAAGAAAAAGATGAGCAATTTATTCGTGGATTTTTAGGAAGAATGTTATTTTCGGGTGAAGAAGTTTACAAACATTCAAGTGTACTTTCTGGAGGAGAAAAAGTAAGATGTATGTTGTCCAAAATCATGTTGAAACATCCTAACTTTTTATTGTTGGATGAGCCAACTAATCACTTAGATTTGGAATCAATTACTGCACTAAATAATGCGATGCAAGAATTCAAAGGAAACATGATTTTCACTTCACATGATTTCAAACTAACCGATACAGTTGCCAATCGAGTCATCGAAATTACCCCAAATGGAATCATCGATAGCTTAATGAGTTATGCTGATTTTGTAAAATCGGATAGCGTTAAAGAGCAACGAGCAAAACTTTTATCGGCTGTTACCGTTTAAAGTTTTCAATTAATTCGCAAATATTTTCGATACATATATTTGAACAATAAGTCGTTGAGATTTTTTCTCGACGGCTTTTTTTTTGCCACAGACTTTAACTGACTTTTTGTATTATCTTTCACAGATTTTGTTTTAGATGGCTGTGAAAAGTCTTAAAAAAAGTCAGTTAAAGTCTGTAGCAAAAAAACTACCTTTACATTTTCCAAAAAAAAGAAACATGATCAGACTAGGAAGATATAATCGTTTAACCGCTTTTCGAGAAACTGAATATGGTTGGTACTTGACCGATGAAGATCAATCGGAGGAAGTATTATTGCCCAATAAATTTGTTCCAAAAGATTTGGAAGCAGGAGCTGAAATTGAAGTTTTCATTTTTAATGACTCTGAAGATCGAGCTACTGCCACTACTCAAAAACCAACTATCGAACTCGACAGCTTCGGCTATCTAAAAGTTTTTGACACTAGTAACTTTGGAGCATTTATGGATATGGGATTGGATCGTCAGTTGTTAGTTCCTTATTCTGAACAACGCAACCGTTTGGAAGTGGGCGAATCATACATTATATATATGTATCTCGATGGAGAAACTGATCGGTTGGTGGGAAGTAACAAATGGATGAATTTTGTGGAGGTAGAAGACATTGATTTGGAAATAGGTCAAGAGGTTGATTTGTTGGTAGCAGATAGAACTGATTTAGGAATAAAAGTAATCATTGACGACTTATATATGGGTCTAGTTTTCCAAAATGAAATTTTCAAGGATATTCGAAAAGGTGATCGGGTAATTGGTTACATAAAAAATATCCGCGAGGATGGGAAAATTGATGTCAGTTTACAGAAACAAGGGTATGAAAATGTGGTGGGCGAATTTTCCTCAAAAATCTTAAAAGAGTTAAAAGGACGAAAAGGTTTTATGAATTTGACGGATAAAAGTGCACCAGGAGAAATCTACGCACAACTTGAAATGAGTAAAAAGAATTTCAAAAAATCAATTGGTACACTCTACAAACAAAAAATTATTCGGATCGAAAAAGATGGAATTTACCTCGTGTAACTATTAAGTAGCCAGAAAAGATTGAATTTTTATCAAGCCTTTCTAAACAATTCGTTTAGAAAGGCTTTTCTATGTTGAATATGGCTAAAAGATTAGCACTTCCCTATTCTAAAAAGCTTGAAAACATTGAGCTTTTGACCGACTTCAAAAATATTTTAAAAAAAAAGAAAAAAAAATTCAACTCCATGCAGCGTTTGAATTTATTCCGCATAATACTTATTGATAGCGCGCAACAAAATCAATCACATTTAATTAAAAACAAAATATCGTGAATACTAAGAACCTAATTTTATTTTTCTCATTAATCTTAATCTCCTTCGCAAGTTGTAGAAAAGATTCTCTGAATACTGAAATGGTTACCGTTCCAAACGAACCAGAAATTAATATTGAAGGAACGCTCAATGGATTTATCACAGATAGAAATGGCGATCCGCTTGAAGGTGTAGGAGTAACTATCACCAACTCATTTACCGAAACGGATGAATTTGGTTTTTTTGAAATTACAGGTTTGGTCAATGAAAAATTAGCAGTAATTAAAGTAAAAAAGTCCGGTTATTTTGATCAATTCGAAACTCTAGTTCCCTCTAAAAATGCCACTAGCCGAACTCGAATTCAAATGACTGAAAAAGGGTCTCCTGAAACCTTTGCTGCTAATACTGGTGGTGAAGTCTCTGTTGGACAAAATTCCTCTGTTCAATTTCAAGGAAATAGTTTTGTGGACGAACAAGGAAATAATTATAGCGGAACCGTAAATGTGTACAGCTTTTACATTGATCCAACTGATCCTGATTTAGATCAAATTATGCCAGGAAATTTAATGGCTAGAAATACGAATAATGAACTTCGAGTTTTGGAAAGTTATGGAATGATGAATGTAGTTTTGGAAGGTGATGCAGGTCAAAAATTAGACATCAATAAATCTGCAACGCTAACTACAGCAGTTCCAAATTCAATCTTAGGAACTGCACCAGATGAAATTCCACTTTGGTACTTTGACGAAGACAAAGGAATATGGAAAGAAGAAGGAAAAGCTACTTTACAAAATGGAAAATACATTGGAACAGTTGATCACTTTACTTTTTGGAACTGTGATGTTCCTGGTGAATTTACCGAAGTGTCAGGACAAATTTTTGATAACAAAGGAGTTGCTATTCTTAACGTAAGAATTACTGACGTTGAAACAGGTGCATCTTTTACTTCTTGGACTGATTCAGAAGGATTTTTCTCAGGATTTGTTCCACAAAACACTAATCTATTATTGGAAATTTTAGACATCTGTGGAACAACAGTACTTTTCTCTCAAAACATTGGACCATTTTCAAGTGATGTGGAAGACTTAGGAATATTTAATATTTCAAGTAGTACCAATTTCTCTTTAGTAACTGGAACCTTGGTGGATTGTAATCTAGAACCAATTGAAAATGGAACAGTTTATTTCCAAATACCAACACATTCCTTTTATCAACAAACAACTACGAATGCTGCTGGAGAATTTAGTGCCTTAATTCCTACTTGTGATTTATCAGAAATCGAACTTTCAGGAGTAGATCCAAATACTGAGCTAGTAAGTGCAACTCAAACATTGCAGGTAAGTCCAAATATTGATGCAGGAAATGTGGTAGTATGTACGAGTATTAATCCAACACTTGGCGAAGTGACTCTTGACATAAATGGATTTGGTTCAAAAGTATTCGACAATTGTACCGTTTCAATCCAAGGCAATGGGTATGTATTTACCTATTATGAAGATTTAGGATCAGAAGACACCATCTTTTATTACTTCTCAATAGTAAATGGAACTGGCGATATAAACAATCCAATTTGGCAAACAAATTCAAGTTTCTTTGGCTTTGGTCCTCCTGCTAATGCCGCATCAGAATTGACGTTTACCGCTTATACAAATGTAAAAACAAGTTCTAGTACTATAGTTACAGTTAATCAAACTGCAGAAAATATAGGAGAGATATTAGATATTTCAATGGAAAATGTTTCGATTAAGGTCAAAGAATATGATGCTAATGGACTAGACCCTTGGACAACTTATCCGAATTCAAGTATTTCATTAAAGGCAGTAGTAATAGAACAATAATTACCTTGGATTTACAAGATATCATATCATTATGTAAGACAAAAAATCAGCAAGCGGAGAAAGCCCTCTTTCTCCGCTTTGCTCCTCGAGTGATGACAATTTGCAGGCGGTATGCTTCGCAAAATGTTGAAGCCCAAGACTTTATGCAAGAATGCTTTATCCATGTTTTTGAAAAGATAAATCATTATGAAGAAAGCAAAGGTTCATTCGAAGGTTGGCTACACAGAGTTTGCACTAATATTGTTTTACAACAATTGCGAAAATCTAAAAGGGAAATCACCATGATTTTCCCAGAAGAATTACCTGAACAAGAATTGACTGAATCTGAATTTCGGACTATCCCTAAAGAAGTAATTTTAAATGCCGTTCAACAATTGCCTGACGGATATCGAAAAGTTTTAAACCTTACTATTTTTGAAGGATGGACTCATCAAGAAATAGGAAAGGCCTTGGAAATTGCTCCAGCAACTTCTCGATCACAACTGGCAAGAGCTAAGAAAATGCTAAAACATATTTTACAAAAAAAAACCGTAAGGAATTATGAAACAAGATTGGCTAGATAACAGCTTAGGAGATAAATTGGATGGTTACGATTCGCCAATGGATTTGGAGAATGCCTGGGAAGCACTTCAAGCTAAAAGACAAGCACCTGAAAAGAAAAAGAAAAATAGATTTTTCTTCATTTGGATACTTTTCGGACTGGTTACCATTGGCTTAGGAGGAAGTTATTTCTTATTAAATAACGCTACCGATAATCCTATTACAAAAACTTCTACCGAAGTGAAAAATGCTAAGATAGTTTTAGAAAAAACAAATCCAGCTTCTTCTACTCTACTTCAAACTGAAAAAACGAATTCTAATAATACTACCGATAATACATTTACAAATAAGGAAGAACAAAGCTTAACAACAAATAAAAACTATGAAAACCTAGGCTTAGCAACGAAAAATAAAAGTTATGAAAATCAAAACACTTCTAATCAAAAGGAAACTAGTCCAATTGTAGCTTCAAATATTCATTTCCCTAAAAAAGGGAATAACGATTTGACTCCATCAATTAGAAAGGTTGATTTCACAGAAACAGACGTTTTGAATTTAGTTCTTCCTTTCCAAAATGAAGAGGAAAACAAGGAGGTACTTGATCAAACTGATGCTCGGAATGAAGTGGAGCCAATTACTATTTCACTTTTACCTAGCTTAGAAGTTAATTATTTAGCGTCTCCTCAGCTAATAAAAATGGAAAGATTGAATGCTTCGATTTCAGCGTTTGATGATAAGGAAATCATTAATCCTAAATCAGCTTCCAGCTCTCCTATTCATCTTGGGATAGTTGCTGGTTATGGAATTCGATCAAAAGGAAAAGTGTTATCCACAGAAAACCCATTGGATGTAATTTCAACAAATCTATTTTTAGAAAAACGATTATTTACTGATCGACTTTATCTAAAAACAGGTATCAACTTCGATCAATTCGTCAATAGAATTGAAACTACAACTGAGGTAGATTTAACTGAAACACTTGATAATCAATTGATCACAGTTAATCATTTTCAAAATGGAACAACTCAAGAGATTTTTGGAACAGCGAAAGTTCAAACCATCAAAAAGACTTCTACTAAAAACTTTAATAGATATCGATTAATTAGTGTTCCATTGATTTTAGGGTTTGATATGATTTCGTCTAAAAGAGCTAGTATCCAATTGGAAGGAGGAGTTGCACGTTCTATCTTTGGATTTCATTCAGGGACAGACTTTGATTTGATAGAATCTGATTTCGAAAAACAAGGCGTTTGGCAAGGACTTTACGGATTGAACTTGAATTACAACCTTGGTCGTAATTTGAATATATTTTCTTCTGTAAAAGGAAATTACCACTTGAATACAATTGGAAAATCTGATCAATTGAAAATGGAGAAATTTCGGTTTTATCAAATTCAGTTAGGCTTGAGATTTAAATTATAAATTTTTAATCTGCCGTAAAGTGATTTAATAATCAAGGAAAAGATTTAAACAACTTTGGAAGCCTTTCTAAACAACTCGTTTAGAAAGGTTTTTCTAATTTGATGAAATTAAGTCTTATTTTTTCCTCATGAGAACCTCCTAAAATTTATTCCCCATTCGGTTTTTTTTTAAAATAAATTTTCATAAAAAATCCATTTCATGCAGCGTTCCAAGATTTTCAGCATAATACTAATTGACAGCGCGCAACAAAATCAATCACATTTAACTAAAAACAAAATATCGTGAATACTAAGAACCTAATTTTATTTTTCTCTTTCGTGCTCATCTCATTTGCCAGTTGTAGAAAAGATAGCCTCACAACTGAAATAATTACTATCCCTACCGAACCTGAAATCAATATTGAAGGTACGCTCAACGGATTTATCACAGATAGAAATGGCGATCCAATTTCAGATGTACAAGTAAGCATCTTAAATGCTTTCACTCAAACCAATGAATTTGGTTTCTTCGAAATCAGAGGTTTAATCAATGAAAAATTTGCAGTAATTAAAGCAGAAAAAATGGGTTACTTCGATCAGTACGAAACGCTTATTCCTTCCAAAAACACCACTAGTCGGACTAGAATTCAAATGACCGAAAAAGGTGCTTCTGAATCCTTTTCTTCTAATAATGGCGGTGAAGTTTCCATTGGTCAAAACTCTTCTGTTCAATTTCAAGCAAATAGTTTTGTGGACGAACAAGGTGATCTTTACATAGGTACAGTCAATGTGTATAGTTTTTATATCGATCCAACCGATGCCGATATTGATCAAATTATGCCTGGAAATATGATGGCTCGAAATACCAATAATGAACTTCAGGTATTGGAAAGTTATGGAATGGTCAATGTTGTTTTGGAAGGTGATGGAGGACAAAAATTGGATATTAATAAAACAGCCATCTTAACTACCGAAGTACCCAATTCCATTCTAAGTACAGCTCCTGCTGAAATTCCACTTTGGTATTTTGATGAAGAAAAAGGACTTTGGATGGAAGAAGGAAAAGCCGTTTTACAGAATGGAAAATATGTTGGCGAAGTAGAACACTTTACTTTTTGGAACTGTGATGTGCCAGGTGAATTTACTCAAATCTCAGGTCAAATATTTGACAACAAAGGCGTTTCAATTCTTAATGTTCGAATTACTGATCAAGCAACAGGCGCATCTTTTACTTCATGGACAAACGAGATAGGAGGCTTCGATGGCTTTGTTCCCCAAAATGTAAGTCTATTGTTAGAAGTTTTAGATATCTGCGGAACGACAGTACTTTTCTCTCTAAACATCGGGCCATTTTCAAGTGATGTGGAGGACTTAGGAATCTTCAATATTTCAAGTAGCACTAACTTTTCTCTAGTCACGGGAACTTTGGTGGATTGTAATCAAGAGCCGATTTCCAATGGGAAAGTAATTTTCTATATCGAAACTCATTCCTTTTACCAACAAACTAGTACCAATGCATCTGGAGAATTTAGTGCATTAATTCCTACTTGTGATTTAGCTGAAATCGAACTTTCAGGCATAGATTTAAACACAGAATTAGTGAGTGCTACTCAAATATTGCAGGTCAGTCCAAATATTGATGCTGGTCAAGTAGAAGTATGTATTGATGTTGATCCTTCACTTGGATCAGTTACGATCAATATAGATGGATTTCTTCCAAAAATGTTTAACAACTGTTACGTTTCCATTCAGGACATAAATAATGATGATACAGTTAGTTACACTTTTGTCTACCTCGAAGACTTAGGCAATGGGGATACCATTCAGTACATTTACCCACTCGAAGAAACTAACAATGATATAAATAATCCCAACTTTGAAGAAAGCTTTTATTTAAGCTATAGTCTTCCAAGTAATGCAAGTTCATCATTGACATTCGACGCTTATAATAATATTTTTTTTCAAGCTAACACAGTAGTGACAGTTAATCAAGTAGCTTCCAATGTTGGAGAAATTCTAGAAATAACAATTGATAATGTGCAAATTTCAGTTAAAGAATTTGATGCAACCGGACCTGATCCGACTACCAATTATCCTAATTCGAGCATTTCATTTTCAGCAGTAATTAAGTAAGATACAACTTAGCTTTACAAGCCATCATATCATTATATAGGACAAAAATCAGCAAGGGGAGAAAGCTCTCTTTCTCCCCTTGCTGATTTTTTGTCATTTACATAAGGAATTTGAATATCTAACAAGGAAAATGGATTTGAGAAGTTTGACTATGATAATTTGACCATGTTAGTTCGTCAAACTTCTCAAATCTCAAATCCTTATTCTTAAATCGATATTCAAAAAATCGCTTATGTCAATGACATTGCCCTTTGCTCCACGAGTGATGACAATTTGTAGTCGTTATCCTTCGCAAAATGTTATAGCACAAGACTTTATGCAAGATTGCTTTATCCATGTTTTTGAAAAAATCGCACCCAGAAATGAGTGCGATTTTTTTAGTCATCTTGTATGTTCAATAAACTTTGTCCTAATTATTGAACCGTAAAAGTTACCTCCACAGGGGCTGTATGTTCCCCTTCCATATCATGCGAAACAGCTTTGATTTTGAAAGTTCCAGTAGCGGTAGGAGTATAAGCTGAAGTATTATCATATCCATAACTTCCAGCCGTGTGAGCATGATTATCAAGCAAAGTTTCAATCGTATTCCCATCTGCATTTAAGACAAAAATTTTGACATGATGGATCACTTCTTCCTCTCCCCTCGCAAAATTTACTTTTACGTGCATCGGTTCATTTACATTTATCACAGCATTTGCCGTTGGTTGCTCAATGGTAATATTAACCTCATAAGGAGTATCCATAACCTCATCGTCATCTTTACAACCAAACGAAACGACTGTCAAAAGAGCAAATAATAAAAGGAAATTTTTCATATAATAAGATTTTAAAAATTTGATAATAAGTGATTTTTTGATGTTGTAAATATAGAATCTTACTTCATTTTAATCTGTAACCTAGTTCACAGAAATTTTATTTTAACACTAAAACAAACAAAATGTCAGATGCTTTTCTTTTCACAAAAACACAAATTGTTTCAAACATATTATTTATATTTCGCAATTATTTGTATTTTTCGCCTTCTGAAACCTCATTTAGAAAGTGAATTAAAACAAAAGATTTAATCATGGTAGATTTTATGGAAATTATATTTTTGGGCGTAGGATTATTGATTGGAGCATTGGCAGCCTGGTTTATTGCCAAATATAAATTTACTAGTCGAACTAGCAGTCTTCCGCTTGATGAAATAAATGATAAATATGTACTCAGAGAAATTCATGAATCTATGCAAAACCAAGCTGATTTATTTCGAGATGATCTATTGGACAAAGAGCAAGAACTAAGGCAACTAGGTAGTCAACTTTCTGCTAGGGAAAATGAAATTTTGAATATCAATGAAAAATTAGCTACCCAAAAATCAGAAGTTGAGAATCTTCAACAACGCTTCCAAACTGAATTCGAAAATATCGCCAATCGATTATTGGAAGAGAAAAGCCAAAAATTTTCGCAGCAAAATCAATTACAACTCAATCATATTTTAAATCCTTTAAAAGAAAAAATTCAAGAATTTGAAACGGGCGTCAATGCCCGTTTTTTAGAGGAAACACGTGATCGAATTTCTTTAAAAAAAGAAATTGAACAGCTGCGAGATTTGAATATGCAGTTGAGTTTGGATGCGAATAATTTAGCAAGTGCACTTAAGGGTGAATCCAAAACTCAAGGCGATTGGGGAGAATTCAGATTAGAAATGATTTTGGAAAAAGCAGGTTTACAAAAAGATATTCACTATGTAACTCAATCGAGTTTTAAAGATCATGAAGGGAGAGAAAAACGACCTGATTTCATTATCAATTTACCCGAGGGAAAACACTTGATTATCGATTCAAAAGTTTCGTTGACTGCTTACGAAAAATACTTTAACGCAGATGACGAGGAGAAAAAAGTCAAACACCTTAAACGACATATCGACAGCACTCGCAACCACATTAAGGATTTGAATAAAAAAAATTATCAACAATTATATCAAATTAATTCGCCTGATTATTTATTGATGTTTGTGCCAATTGAACCAGCTTTTAATTTAGCGGTGAGGGAGGATAAAAAATTATTCTTGGAAGCATTGGATCGGAATATTGTGATGGTGACCACTTCTACCCTTTTGGCAACAATGCGCACGGTAGCTTATATTTGGAAACAAGAAAAACAGAAAAATTCAGTAATCGAAATCGCACGACAAAGCGGTTTATTGTATGATAAATTCGTCAATTTTGTGGATGACCTAAAAGGGATTGGTATTCGAATAGATGGAGCAAAAAGTGCCTATGATGATGCGATGAATAAATTAGTAGATTCGAAAAAATATGGCGATACGTTGATTGGGCGTGCGGAAAGGATTAAAGAATTAGGTGCGAAAACGAATAAAACTTTACCGAAGGAATTGACTGATTTAGTTGACACCTAATACGCAGCTACCGACTTTAGTTTATAACAAAAGAGAGTACATCATTTTTTTATAAAAAAATAACCTCTTCAAAAGTAATTTAAAGAATAATTATCTTAATTCCTTTTCAGAATTTTATAATTCACCTCTTTTCTAAATAATCTTGAAAATAAAAATTGATCATACTATATTTTTTTCACCTTACTCCTGGCCATTTATTCTGATTCACTATAAAGTTATTATTTCTTAAATCTCTTTTTAATTTATCCAGAACAAATTGAGCCCATGTTGAAGGGAGATCTCTTCCTTCTTGATAATTGGGTCTTCCATTTACAAGTTGGAATTTCCCAATATTTCTACCAGAGCTAAAAACCCCCTCTGGATTAGATTGCCCTCCTGCATTTCCTATAATTCCCCATCCAAGACAATTGGCCTGAGAAACCAATACTCTATTACACAATGTCCTATGTGCAAAACCATCTACTCCTTGCAAATTACCGGCTATTTGATCTGGAACTACAATAATGTCATTAGCACCATAATATGATTCTGCTGCAATTTTTGCTGTTCTTCTCGCTCGATTGGTTCTCGGATCTAAAAAGAGTGATTCATAAATCAACGGATCATTTGTAGTCTTCACACAAGGACGCATATGAAAAGTACCATCTGTAATATCAGTTAAACCTATAAAAGTATCGTAATATCTATTTTGACTAAGATTCCATAATTCAATTGATCTTGGATGAACACTAGAACGACTTAACAAACTTCTAGGAACTCTTTCTGTAAAAGGAGGCGGTGGTATAGGCATTGGTTTTCATTTAGTTTAAAACAATAAAAAAAATCTATTGTAAAAATAGATAATATTGAAAACTACCATTAGCACAAATCTTGTGAACACCTTCACATTTCATGTAAATATTCCATTTTTTTCATCCCCACTTTTTTTGCTTTCAATTTTCTAAAAAAAAAGTGGTTCTTAGACAAATCTTGTGGAAACAACTTTGAGAACTCCGAGGGGAAGGAAAAGAGGGAAAGCTAGAGTTCTTAAAGTCAATCGCTTTAACAACTTTAGCTCTTCTACTCGCCCGCTCACGAAGTTATCAAAGCTACACCACAGAATTTGTCAAAGAACCAAAAAATTAAATGCAAAAAACATTCACAATCAATTAATTACCTCGTATTAATTTGGTTCTCATCCGATAAACTACATAAAAAAAAAGATTTTTCCATCCAGTCAACCAAACGGAATAATTTGATATCTTCAAAAAAAACACGTCATGAATACCCTTAATTTGCGTTGATTGTAAGAAAAATGCTAGAATTTGTCAAATTCATCTAGGTAATATTCACCTATAGTTTAGTTATTTGGGATAGTCCTTCTGATGTATTAAATACTTAATATGTCTAATTTGAAAAATCAATTTTTTAACCTCAAAAAAAGAACCTTATGGCACTCGAAAACAGATTAGCCTCCATCCCCTTTGGCCATCTTATTGGCGCACCTCTTAATGCAGCTATTGAAGCTCAAGCTAGGGCTGCAATGACTACCGTTGATTTTATAAAAGCAGTCGGATTGGATGAAAATGAAAATGTTAAGTACATTACATTTAAAATGAAGCAGGCCGTTCCTGCTGTTCCTGAAAAACCTGCTGTTTTTGCTAAGGATGGTACCACTATTTTGACACCTAAGGTGGATAAAGTAGATGCGACTACTAAAGATGTTTCTATTGAAGTCCCGCTCCTAACCATTATTCCTATTCCCTTTATTCGCATTGATGATATGAATATTGCATTTAAAGCTAGCCTGACTGAGTCAGGTGAATCCTCTAATGAAGTAAAAACAGGAGTTGCCGCAACAGTAACTGGAAAAGGATCTTATAATACCTTTTTTACAAAATTTGAGATGTCTGCAACAGTATCGAGTAAAAGAGACTCAACTTCTACCAGAAGCTCAAAATATTCAGTCGAATATAATATGGATATCAATGTTCATGCAGTACAGGATGATATGCCTGCTGGTATGGCAGCAATACTTGGTGCATTGACTTCGAATCTAGAAAACCAAGTAAAATAATAATAACAAAACTAGCAATGGTTCAATATATTTTTTAACCACCAAACGGGATATTGCTTTATTTTTAAAATGCCTTGATCATATTGATAGCAAAGTTACTTTCAACTGTGCTTCAATATGGTCAGACATTTTGAGAAACGATTCAAAGTAACTATTTTTAGAAAAAACCAAAATTAAAAAACAACTCTATGGCAGAATTACATCACATAGTTGGTTCATTACTCCGTGATATTTCTCAAGCTAGAATGGTATCTGATATATATTCTAGAAATATTAGCAACTACTATGAGCAAGATCCTTTACTCAGAAGGTTCCCTACCCCACGTGCTGAAATAGATGAAGTTGAAATTGATCTAAAATTTATCTTGGAGGGAATGATTTCAAATCCATCCCAAAATGAAAGTAGAGAAACTTCCTGCGTTTCCCTTTTCACCAATTATAGCTTTGCGGTAACTGAAAATTTTTTCTCCATACTTATTACTGAATCAAAACCAGTACATAATAAAATGACAGAGGAAAATAGAGATCGTTTGATTTCTAATGATCCAAAACAGGCTAGTGGTTGGGCACAATTTGAATATCGAATATATGTAAAACAAAGTTTAGTTCTTCTCTTTCAAAGAAATAGAGATCGATTTATTGTAAATGGAACTCTCCAAGAAGTAGTAGTTTATGCTGAAGTTCGGAAGATTTTAGAAGATTGGGCTAACACCTTGTTAGATGACCCAAATCTTAAAAAAACAGAGATTCGATCCATAAGATCAAAAACACTCAAAGTTCTAGATCTAAAAAAATCTATCAAAGAAATGGCAAAACCAATTCTAGAGGTCGAATCAGGAGATGGTGATCTTAAACTAGATATTGACGTAACCTTAGCAAAATTAATGGAAGCACCTGAAGCAGCTATTTCTTCTATTAAAATTAAATCCAAAGTCAGAAATTATGTTTGGAGTAAAATAGAACATGAAGGTCAGACTCAACGAAGGTTGAATCCTGAATAATATCTTCCCATTCTATTCTTTTTTTTAACCCTAAAAAAAACCAAAATGATTAGAAATTCTGCGATATCATTATATCAACTATTGGGTGCTCCTCTACGTGCAATTGTAGATGCAGAAACTCACTCTGCTTTGGCTACTGCTGATTTTATAGAACGGGTTGGATTCGAAAAATCTGGAGATGAAACCGATTCGAAAGATTTTGGAAAATTACGAATGATCACGTTTTTGCATGAACGAAAAGGACAAGATGGCAATAAAGAAACCATAAAAATCGAAATTCCTCTCTTATCCTTAATTCCTATCCCAGCCTTGCAAATAAAAGAAGCTGAACTTGACTTCAATATTGTTATAATTGATGAATTAAAAATTACTGAAGAATCAACTCTACTTGGCAACTCTGCTCTTCCTAGTGGAGATCATAATCCAGACCATAAAAATTTATTCATCAAAGCAATTACAGGGGAATCTCCTCGTCAGCTCAAAGGAACCTTCGCACCAGGTAATTCTCAATCTTCAAAAAGCAATTCTTTACAAGCTGAGATAAAAGTTAAAATAAAAATGGAACAATCTGATATTCCTGCTGGACTAGGTAAATTATTCCATATCATGGAACAAAATGTTGGTGTAACAAAAAAAGAAGATTAATAATTTTTTATAACCCTAAAAATTAAATGATACATCATGGCAAATCAAAATAATAACCATGCCCCTGGGGTTCCTTGCCCTCAATGTAAAAATAGAATCCCTGTTTCTATTCCAATCCTATTAGCTCACTCTGCCATTTTTTGCAATAATTGTGGAATAAAATTAACCATCGATAAAGAAAATTCACAAGATGGATTAGAACAATTAGGAAAACTTCATAAGGCGATGGAAAATGTACAAAAGCTAAAAGATAATCCTATGGGCTAA
>CAYGRM010000068.1:0-21964 GCA_964352225.1 uncultured Saprospiraceae bacterium
ATCTAATATCGAATCAAAAATACTCGCAGGCCGTGATGTTTTTTTCAATAAGTTCAAAATCACTTTTTCTTTTTGTAAAAAATAATTGCTTGCAGGTATTGTAATTAAAACTTCTCGCCCGTAAGTTTTGAGATCTGGATTTTTTCGAAGACGCTCTGGAATTTCCACAATCCGAGAACCTAAACCTGAAATCACCCCTTGGCATTTATGCTCAGGATGTTGAGTAGAGATTGCTTCGAGGGTATCTCCAACTGCCACCTCGAGGATTAGATTTTCGTGAACATACCCTTTGACCATCGTCGGATTTTCTTCATAAAAAGAAATCAAAGTATTGTAGGAAGAAATATTTTCTTTCTCCTTGCAATAGATATTTCCAATCAAACCATCCTTTGGAGCAAAGATGGAAAGTTTATCTTTTTCAGCAGTATAGAATTTTTGGTCTTCTTGTAGCTTTCGAATTTGGATTCGTTTTGGACTATTGGGAGATTTAAGTTCATCATGCATTCTCGCAATTTGCACATCTAATGGCTTCACGACCAAAGCTAATTCTTCTTTTAAGCTAATAATTTTCCTTTCCGTAGGATTCACCGTAGCCTCAGATATATCGATACTTTTCAATCCTTCAAGCAACGAACGATTTATTTCCATCTCCGTTTCCAATTGTCGAATTTGAGCATTAATTTCGCTTTCCTTCGCTACTTTTTGCGCCTCTAATCGACTGATCAAAGATCGCATATCTGCTTTCCAAATCTCTTCCTCCAACCTCAACTCATCCATCGAATGAGAAATATTATTTAATTTTAATCCGAAAGTGGAGTGAGTAACCTCAGCAAGCAGTTCTCCTTTTTTTACTTTTTGACCTGGAGTTACTAGAAGTCGATTGACTTCCACAGGGTGATTTAAATTAATCTCTGTTTCCTTCGTTTCAGCAAATCCATAAAACATTACGGTATGTTTTCCATACCGATTATTAAGTTGCCAGATCAAACCAATCACCACAAAAAACAGCAGATATACTATATTAAATTTTTTCATTTTCCTTAATTAAGATCTTTCTAAAAAGATTAAATCATTTCTGCAGCATCATCAAAAGCCAAACGAACTGAATTCACCTCAGGAATTTGTCTAAGAACTTTTACTAATTTAAGTCCTTCATCTTCCTGCTTCAATTTTAATTTATATTCATATTCTATTATATCCTCCTTTTCAGGATTATTGAATGTTTTATAACGTTTTAAAGTAAACCTTTCTGAATATTTTTTTAAAATCTTTCTAATCTCATTTAACTTCCCTTCATCTTCTGGCATTTCAAACCTTAAGGTACCCACCAAATTATTTTTTTGGCTAAAAGGAGTAAATCTCAAAGCAAAAGCTGTAATGCAAAAACCAACTGTTCCAACTATAGCAATTACAAATCCATAAACCCCACAGGCAATTCCAACTGCCAAAGATGAAAACATAAAAACTATGTTCCTCGGATTTCGTAAAGTTGTTCGAAACCGAATCACCGCCAAAGCTCCTAACATTCCTAATCCTCTAGCTACGCTATCACCTATCGCTTGCATCACCGTAGCTGTAACTATCGATAATAAAACCAACGCTTGAATAAAGTATAATGGCTTGGCAACATCCTGCGAAGTTTTTTCATAAGTAAACGCAATCAAAGAAGACAATAAAAAGGAAAATAAAACGGTATATACGATGAGCAGTAAAGTCGGATTTTCGGTACTGTTCTGAATGCTGAAAAAATCAACCATCAAGTCTATTTTTTAATTTGAAACTGTTATTTTTAAAAGCCAAATATACAATTCCTTTATCTGTGATTTAATATTAACGTTACCTTTTATTAATAGGTATTTTACATTTACAAGATACAAAATGAAGAGATTCTCTCTAATTAGTAATGATTCTTATTCATTGGTTGCAAAGTAACTAGCATTTCTCTCTTTTAATTTTACGCTTAAATAGGTTATCAAAATTCCTTAAATCATATCTTAAAATAAAGACAGGATACCTTTCAATAGACCTACCTCCAAATAAAGTTTTTAGTGATCGCTCAACCAACACTCATTTATTATTTTCAAAAATATAGGCCATTTCATTTCCTTTTTCTTTTATTAATTCGATGAAGGGAAGAATCATTTTTAAAGTTTGGCAAATCCATTTGAATGGATTTTTGTAACGATGTATCATGGTGATTTTCATAGGTTTTTTTTGGTTAGTCTATTTCTTTTTGAAAAAAACGAAATTACCCTTTTTTAGTTTCGTAATTCCGAAACTCCTGCTTCGGAAACTATTCTATCCGAAGCAGGAGCTTCGGAATACTTAAAACTTTAACTTCATTTTAATAAACTAAGGGTTGTTAAAAGCGTTATTATTGCATTAATTTTACGTCAAAGAACTACACCTCTCTTAAAAAGTTATTTTTCGAAAAAAGAAAACACAAATTGATATGAAATATATAATTGCAATAATGATGAGTACCTTTTTTTTAGCAACTGGTTTTGCTCAGAAAAAAGACTTTACCAAAGCTCAAGATGTTGATCCAGAAGCTCAAAAAGTGCTGGATAAGGTGAGTAAAAAATACGAAGGATATAAAAGTATTGAAGCTACTTTTTCTTTGGAGATTGAAATTCCTGAAGAACCTACTGATAAGCAAACTGGAAAATTAAAACAGCAAGGTGAAAAATATAATGTTGATTTGAACGATTACTCCATGATCTGTGATGGCGAAAATTTTTGGGTACACAACAAACGAAATGAAGAAGTTCAACTCAATGATCCTCCAGAAGAAGACGATGATGAAATGATGGCACCGCAGGATTTCTATAATTTTTATAAAAAAGGAAAGTATTTATACGCATTAACTAATGCCATTGAAGAAGATGGCGTTCCTCTTTTGCAAATAGAATTCAAACCGTTGGAAAGTGATTCTGAATATTCAAAAATTAGAATGACTATCGAACAAAAAACTTCAGCCGTAAAACGAATCAAAGTTTTCTCAAAAGATGGTTCTAGATATACTCTAGCCATCCAAGATTTCAAAGCGAACAAAAAATTCACAAAAGCGGATTTCACCTTTGATGCAAAAAAGTTTCCAGGAGTCCATGTTGAGAATTTAAAAATGGATTAAGATTTAATCATTTATTTGATACAAAACCCCACTTTGGTTACCAAGGTGGGGTTTTGTATTTTGACTCTCTGAACTGTATTCTCGACTAACAGTTTTCCAAATCGTTAAAAAGAAGGGATGACTTAAAAAGTAGTTGGACGAGTAACAGTTCAGAGAATCGTTTTACGGAACTATTTTCTATTTTTACAAAAAAATAAATGTACTTCGATGGGATATAAATCATTTCTAGTTAAGCCTTTTGCAAAAAAAATTGCTCGTGATATTCAAAAATGGTCAAAAGAGGCGGTGGCTGCTCAAGACAAAGTTTTTCGAAATTTGATTCAAAGTGCCAAGCATACCTCATTTGGAAAGAATCATAACTTTGAAAATATTAGCTCTTACGAGGCTTTTAAAGCACAAGTTCCAATTAGAGATTATGAAGGTTTAAAAAGTTATATCGAGCAAATCAAGGAAGGGAAATCAGATGTACTTTGGAAAGGGATTCCTAAATATTTTGCCAAAACTTCGGGGACTACTTCGGGCGTAAAATATATTCCACTCACCAAGGAAAGTATTCCCAATCATTTTGGAACAGCTCGAAATGCTTTATTTAATTATTATGCGAAAACAGGAAAAGGAGAATTTCTAGATGGAAAAATGATTTTCCTTTCAGGCAGTCCTGAATTGACAGAAATCAGCGGAATCAAAACCGGGCGACTTTCTGGCATTGTTAACCATATGGTACCTGCTTGGCTGCGTCGAGATCAATTGCCCTCCTACCCGACCAATTGCATTGAAGAGTGGGAAGAAAAATTGGATAAGATCGTAGCAGAAACACTTGGAAAAGATATGCGAATGATCAGCGGAATTCCACCGTGGGTACAAATGTACTATGAACGATTACTAGAAGTGAGTGGGAAGAAATATATCAAGGATTTATTCCCAAACTATAATACCTTCGTTTACGGTGGAGTCAATTTTGAGCCTTACCGCTCGAAGTTAGAAGAGTTGGTTGGAAAAAGAATCGATAGCGTGGAAACGTATCCGGCTTCGGAAGGCTTTATCGCTTTCCAAGATGCGCAACCGCACGAAGGACTTTTATTAAATGTAGATTCTGGAATTTTTTATGAGTTTGTTCCGGCCGAAGAAATTCATAACGAAAGTCCAACTCGACTGTCTTTAAAAGATGTAGAAATTGGAGTCAACTATGCTATTATTTTAAATACGAATGCTGGACTTTGGGGATATAATATTGGAGATACTGTTCAGTTTGTTTCAAAGGATCCATATCGAATTATCGTATCAGGAAGAATCAAACATTTTATTTCTGCATTTGGAGAACATGTAATTGGGAAGGAAGTCGAGGAGTCATTGATGAGTGTAGCGAACAAAGAAGGAGTGCGAATAGTTGAATTTACGGTTGCTCCACAGGTAAATCCGTCGGAAGGAGGATTACCTTATCATGAGTGGTTTATTGAATTTGATGATGTACCTAACAACCTAACTACATTTTCAGCAGAAGTGGACAAAGCGATGATTCAGCAAAATATATATTATGAAGATTTGATTAGTGGTGGTATTCTACAGCCTTTGAAAATCCAGATTATGAAACGTGATAGTTTTAGAAACTATATGAAATCGCAAGGTAAATTAGGCGGTCAGAATAAAGTTCCTAGGTTATCGAATGATCGAAAAATTGCGGATCAATTGCAACAGTTTATTTTAAAATAATTTTCTATGGCAAATCGACGAACTCAAAGTCTCACTATTAAAAAATTCTCAGATGGGAAATTTGATCTAGTCTCTGATAGCTTGGCTGTAGAAGAACCACTTGAAATTCAAATTGAATTTGGTGCCAAAAAGGAAAGAACTCGAAAAAGTATTTCCGTTACCATGCGTACTCCACAACATGATACTGACTTGGCTATTGGTTTTTTATTTACAGAAGGAATTATTTCGTCGTATCAAAATATAAAAAGTATTGGGCCAAATTTAGACGAGGAAGGAAACGTAAATACTAACGCTATTTTAGTGGTTCTTGACTTTGAAATGGAAGTTGATTTGAAAAAACTAGAGCGACATTTTTATACTTCTTCAAGTTGTGGTGTTTGTGGGAAATCGAGTATTGAAGCAGTAAAAATGAATAACTTCCCTTCGCTTCCAGAAGATTCTACGCCTTTTCAAATTTCTAAAATACATTCATTTCCTACCTTATTAAAAAAACAACAAACTGTTTTTGCTAAAACGGGTGGCCTTCATGCCGCTGCATTATTTGATACCGATGGAAATCTTATTTTACTTCGAGAAGATGTTGGTAGACACAATGCAGTAGATAAATTAATTGGTGCTGCCCTTTCTTCTGGTCTTTTTCCGATGACTAATTATTTAATCATGGTGAGTGGTCGAGTGAGCTTTGAGTTGGTACAAAAATCAATCATGGGGGGAATTCCAATTTTAGCAGCGGTGGGAGCACCGAGCAGTTTAGCCATTGAATTAGCCGAAGAGTTCGGAATGACCGTTTTAGGCTTTGTAAAAAATGGTAAGTTTAATATTTACTCCCATACCCAGCGAGTAGTTTTTTAAAAAGATTTTTTTTTCCAATAAAAAAGGTGGATAACTTTCGTCATCCACCTTAGATATTTTTGGCGAATTATTTTTTTGAAAAAACAATTCGAGCTAAGTTTTGATTATTTAATCATTACTTTTTCTACTACAATTCCTTCGTTAGTACTTACTTTCACAAAGTACATACCTGCCGAAAGTCCTGCCACATTTACTTGTGCAGTTTGTAAACCATCCACCGTTTGAATAGTTCTTTCCATCATTTCTTTACCGTCAACAGTAAGAATTCTAACTGATGCATCTGCATATTTATCATTTAAAACTTGAATATTCAAAATGTCTTGTGCCGGATTAGGGAAAACATTTACTTCCATATTTGTTTTAAATAAATCTTTGTTAGATGTCTCCAATTCAGGATTTACTGCAGTTCCTCGCTCAGATACATCAGTACATTCGTTATCACCTTGATCACTTGTTACACAAGCAACTCCTTGGTAATTTCTCATATCCATAAGTGTTACGTCATCGATGAACCATCCGATTCCTGGCGTATTATCATCAGATGCAAATCGGAAACGGAAGAAAATATCCTCTCCCAAGTAATCACTCATATCAACATAAGTTGCTACAAAGTCTTCAGTTCCGGCACTACTCTGTCCAGAGAATGCAGAAAGGAAAGGAACTACCAGAGTTGCATATTGCAAACTTCTTGGATACTCTTCTCTAAACATTTTATCTCCTACTTGCTCCCAAGATACTCCACCGTCTTTTGAAACTTCCAATAATCCACCATCTGCACCAGCCTCTGTATCATACCAATGATAGAATCGTAAAACTGGTTGGGTGCCTGTAATGGTAAGAGGATTTTTAATAAATAAAGTCTGATCATTTTCTACCGCTGCATCTCGGATAAACCAAGCAGTTTCGCCACTAAACGCTAATGAATCATCTCGAATATCGAAAATACTAGTTCCATTTAAGAACTCTATATCCCAATTTTCTTCAGGATCACCTTCTTGATCATCATTGAAACTTGCGATTGATTTGATATCAGGGTCAGTCTCTAAAGTATAACTTACTTGAGTAATTTCCTCAATTCCCATTTCACTAATTGTAAATGTAATCGTATTTCCACTTACTGTTCCTGGGCCAACGATTGAAGAAGGAAGAACTGTAGCACCATCTGGAATTTCATCAGTTACCGTTACATTAGTTGAAACTGATTGCTTGTAATTTCTAATGTCAATTACTACATCTATATCATCACCTGGGTTGATTAATTCAGTAACAGACTTCTCAATTTGAATTTCATCTAAGCATGAAATTGGTCTTTCAAAATTTTCAACTCCATCAGCATTATCAAATGGATCAGCTTGGTCTGCACTTTCACCTACTCCTCTTTTAGCAAATGCTTCCCAAATCAAGCATTGATTAGCACCTCCATACATTAATTCATCCGCTGCTAATACACCATTTCTTGCATCTGCAAAACCAGGGTTACATGAAGTCAATTTCATTCCCTCTATAGCCAAGGCTACTGCAATGTTATTTCCTCCTGATCCATTATATAAGTCTTCATCAAATCCATATTCATCTACTAACAACCAGTACATTTCCCATAGACATAAAGTCCAAATTTCTCCAGTTGCATGGACTCCTTGTCCTACAATATCTTTGTAGGTCAATGGATTAACAGACATATCTGTTGAATATGGGAATCGTCTAATTCCTACTCCGTCAACATCTTCCCTTGTTGCGAATGTTCCGATTCCTCTTCCCATCTCTCCAGTATCACCTGGTTTAACTGTAGTAACTAGTGAAAAGAAATCACTAATTCCTTCTCCCATTTGTTCTCCATTCCCAAGACATCCTGTATTATTTCCTCCTCCAATCAAACGGTTAGAGATACCATGTCCATACTCATGTGCAATAATTCCATTATCTAATGAACCTGAAACTTCATCTGGTCCGGATCCAGTAGGTGGTACTACAAATGTCAAACTCAATCCATTTCCTGCAAAAACTCGGATATCAGTACATAAACCAACACCAATCATAATCACAGGAATCGTTACTTGTGCTCCGTCATCTCCTCCTGCCATGCCAATTGTCGCATCTTCAAAATTACAAATGATTACACCTACAGCTCCTGCTTCTTGAGCCTTTAATGCTTTTGTCCCAAACTGACATAAACCTCTATCCACTATAGCAATTTTACCAGTTACTTCCGCAGCATTGACTAAATCATTACAGCCCTTACTTCCATCGAAACCTGACCCATCATCTACAATTGCTACTTCTGCTGTTAAGGGATCCATATCAATTTGTCCTCCCCAATCTCCTGGATGAGAGACCTCATAAATTCCTGCAACACTTGCAGGTTCATTTACTGTCAATAAACCTGAAGCTGCGACTGAATTCCAAAGGAACATTTGCATCCTAGGGTTTGCTCCATCTCCAGGAGTTGCAAAATTTGCATTATTAATACCGCTTCCATCATCAATATCCATATTTACATAATCTCCACCATTTCCACCATTTCCATAATTATTTGATTGAAAGTTACCTGCTGCCTCATCAAAGCCATACACATATGAAAAATCATGCATTACATTTGACATAAAGAATCCATTCACTACAGAAGCATCTTGAAATGTTTCTGGTTCAGCATCTAAATCAATTGGAAAATCAAATAATAGTTCAGCACCTCCATCTGGTTCATCACCTTGAGAACTATTTGAACCATCTAAATCTAAATAAGCATGTACATTATTACCTCTGGTAATCGTGTATTCTGGCCCGTTTTGACCATTGGTATCATGCCATCCATATGGAGAAGCAGTCAGATTTTCTATTCCAGTCAATAAATTTCTTGCTCCATGACTTGGACTCTCGTGAGTATGAAGATTCCCATCAACTGTTTGCTCAGCAAAAACGGCATAACTTCCCCCTAATAATACAGGAGGTGCAAAAGTTGATTTTTTAGGAGAAGTAACAATTCTCATGTTATCTAAACTTCGGCAAGCTGCATCATGGTTATGATAAGCATCATGAGCAAAAGTACAGTAAGTTGTATAGTTATGTTTGCCTAAAACATCTCCTGTTTTCGCATCTACCTTTACATTCCAATAATCTGCATTTGAAACCATATCAATTACTACTTCCCATGCTAACTCTACTTCATTTTCGTTAGTTGGATAAAATTGAAGATTTACTTTGATATCTGTATTGGAGTAGGCTCCTTTTTCAAATACAAATTCTTGATTATTTTTTCTTTCTTTTTGTACCAATGCATCACCCATTTGTACATTCAAGTGACTTAATGCTGAAGCAATTGCTGCTTCAGGAGTTAAAGTAGGAGAAGTCGATGCACCTACTTTATTGACAATATTAGGTATGATTCTACTTGCCGCATGAACCACCTTTCCTTCTTTGGAAATACCTACATTATAAATTGCATTGTAAACTTTAATGCCTTGGTATCTTTGCATTAAATAGACCATTGTCGCATTTGAAAGTGAACTTACGTGTTGATCGGTAACGACCAAGTCTTGAATATCTGCCTCGGTAAGGTTCCATTGATCTTTATTTTCTTGCAAATGTCGAATGGCCAGATCTACTGGATTCTGAAGTTGTGACCATGCGCTGATGCTTAAAAACATCAAAAGCAACATCACACTAAAAGTTTTGCTTTTTGTAGAGTTGAATCTCATCATGAATTTTTTTTTTAATTAGGAATAATGAATATTGGGTAAAAATAAAAAAAATAATAGCTTTTAAATTATCCAAAAGTCATTTACTAGCTTGCTGTACGACAATTATTAAAAAAATAACCATGTTTAAAATTAAATTACCCTACTGATTTCTGCTAAAAAAAGTTATCATCCTATTTTCATAATTTTTTTGAATTTGATTTAATTCTATTTTAGAAAAAAATAACGACCTTGTTAACCTATGCAACTCAAGAAAAAATCAACCATTATTGGCAAACATCCAATTATTGATGCTATCCAAACAGGAACTAATTTTGATAAAATTTTTCTCCAACAAGGTACTCGTGGAGAGTTCGAAAAAGAACTTCGACATTTGACCAAACAATACAATATTCCCGTTCAAGTTGTCCCGAAGGAAAAACTGAATCGTATGACTTCTGGAAATCATCAAGGAGTAATTGGGCTAATTTCGTTAATTCCTTATTATAAATTAGAGGATTTACTTCCTACGATTTATGAGAAATCTGAAACTCCATTGATTTTGATTTTGGATGGAATTACTGATATTCGAAATATTGGAGCCATTGCACGGTCAGCCGAAATTAGTGGTGTTCATGCGATTGTCATTCCTAAGAAAGGTTCTGCTCAAATTAATGACGAAGCCATTAAATCATCCGCAGGAGCTTTGACCAGGCTTCCAATATGTAGGGAACAAAGCTTAGATAATGCATTGGATATGTTAGAGATGTCTGGAATAATTCCTTTTGCAAGTAACTTGGGAGCAAAAAAAATGGTTTACGAAAGTGATTTCACCCAACCGATTGCTATCGTTATGGGTTCAGAAGGAAATGGAGTGAGTCGTGAAATTTTAAAGAGGATTGACCATCAATTTATCATCCCTCAAGTTGGGACAACTGACTCGTTTAATGTTTCTGTCGCAACGGGGATTATACTATATGAGGTGATGCGACAGCGAGGCTGATTGGGAAGAGGGAATAACGAATATCGAACAAGGAATTGAGATTTGAGAAGTTTGACGATATTTCTCATAGAAAACACAAAACTAACATCGTCAAACTTCTAAATTCTCAAATCCTTGTTCTTAAATCGATATTCAAAAAACTAAAAAAACTCCCATGCTACATTTAGCACAGGAGTTCATTTCAAAAAAACAGCAGGATATCTTATCGGACTTTTACATCAGTCCAGTTAATCTTCTTTTCACTTTTAACAATCTTCTCACCTCTCCGATTTCGATAATAAATGGATCGTACTCCTCATGATTATCTGAAATCAATCTCAAATGCGTCCATCGATTATGTCGATCATAGCAGCGTTGTACTCGTTTCACCCAAACAGATTGATTCGTCACGACTGCATAAATTTCATTATCAATCATTTCTGTAGTATTTGCCAAAGGGGAACAAATCACCATATCGCCTGAAGCGATATTTGGCATCATACTATTTCCATTGATGTTGAAGGCAACGAGTTCCCCGTTCACACCAGGAATGCGAAACCATTCATTTTCTTCCAGTAAATCCACTCCAACGGTGTTACTCGCAAATGCTTCCACATTGGTAAACAAGATGTTGGGGGAAAAATTAATCCCTAAAGCCATAGCTAATCTTTGTTCCGGGTCAGGTAATTTTGTTTTTACAAATGGATCTCCAATACCTTGAAACATAAATGCTTCATTCACCGAATAGTGGGTGCAGAGATTTTTTACCTGTTCGTAAGTGATTTTTCGTTTATCTTCTAGGTACGCATTGATAATATGCCCCTTTGTACCTAGCTTATTTGCAAAAGCCATTTGGCTTTTAGATCGGTCATTTTTAACGATAAATTTTCGATGTATCAACTGCTGATACACTTCTTTAAACCGTCTATTTAATTCTTGCCGATTCACTTTTTCCATAGATTGTTTCATTTCAGTTGCATGACAAAAATAAAACAAATTGTTGTAAAAACAAAAAGTCCAAACAAATTTGTTTGGACTTTTTTTAAAAAACTTCTAGGTGTAATTTTCTCTGATATGCTTACTAAACAAAACATGGTTTACATCAAAACATTAATTGTAAACAAGTCTAGTTTAACTTTTCCAATTGCCGAAGGCATAATTGGAAAAGACTCCCCTTCCTGCCGGTAGGCATGGTAGGGGCTGAGGGCTTAAAGTGAACTAATTCGACTTTCCACCTTATACAATCTCGTATATTCATTCACTTCTTCTTCGAATGGATCAAACTCCAAGCTATTCGCTGAAATTAATTTCAACGCAATAATCCTTCCTCGACTATTAAAAATACGTTTTACATATTTCACCCAAAGCGAACCATTGCTTTTTACAGCATATATTTCATTATCTTTTATTTCATGAAGACTTTGAATTTCTCTACATATAATAATATCTCCGTCATTTATCACCGGTTCCATACTATTTCCTTCAATAGAAAAAGCAACTAAACCGTTGCCACTCATACCTGGAATAGCAAAAAACTCATTATCCTCATCAGTTGAAGGACTTGCGCTTTCCATCCCCGCACCTGAACCTGCAAATGCTTGAACTGTCGTAAAAAGGATATTACCTCCACTTGGTGAAACATTACTTTTCTGACTTACCTTTGGCAAATCAAACCCAAAAGGAGTTCCCTCTCCATCAATTAGATAACTTTCATTGACTCCATACTCTCGACAGATCGCACGAGCTTGATGATAATCGATGACACGTTTATCATCTGGATTTAAATAAGCTCGGATAATATGTCCATAAGCTCTTTTTCCTAAAATCTTTTTAGCGAAGTCGCCCATTCCTTTTCCGCCACGATCGTTCAGTACGATTTCACCACGCTCTTGGAGTAGCTTAAAAACTTCGATAAATCGGTTATTGAGTTGTATTCTGTCTTCTCGTATCATCTTTTAAATATTGAGTTTTTAAAACAAAAATAGTGTTTCGACTGCAATTTAAAACAATTTCTTGCAAAAAACAAATCGTTTTTTATTAAACCCTTTTGTTTTAAAACATTTTTTTAATGAAAATATATCTGAACCGAGTGATAGCAAGGGATTGAGCGATTTTACTTTTTTCAAAAAAAATAAAAAAATTTATTTGTTCCAATTTTAAAAAAATTAAAGTCCATTTTCGTTCGTCGAATTCCACTCTTGCTTTAGGGAGTTTTTTTCCAGATTTAAAATATTTAAAGCATCTTTTAAATGTATTTTTAAGCAAAAAATTTACGAAAAACTAAAAAGCATGAAAAACATTATTTTAGATGCCCCTTTTGAGACAGATACTTTAGTAAGAATAAGTTCAGATGAAACAATCATTTGGAGAGGATCTCCAAGTCGTAGCTTGAGTATTTTTGATATTGGATTGGATTTTAGTTTTATGATCGCGTTGGTCAAGCGAGGTGCTTTTTTCAGTTGGTTTATTTTAGCTTTTATTATTTACTCCATTTATTTCGAAATTACTCCGATAGTACTGACAGTTTCAGCGGTGATTGCAATAGTAGCGATTATTACTCCTGAGTATTTATTGATGAAAAGAAAAATGAATACTTATTATATACTGACTTCCGAGCAATTGATTTTTCAACTTTGGTGGTGGGGCAAAAAAAGTACGCACTCAATTCCTCTTTCCAATATTGCGAATGTGAGAATTTCTGAAACATCTTACAATGATACTGGTGTCATTTTAATTTTGGTAAAAGATGCGAGTCAACTTGATTTTACAACGCATGATTTTGCTTCCAATGAAGGATGACATCAACCAACATTAGAAATGATTAAAGATATCAATACAGTAACCGATATTTTGCAACAAACAATTAGAGAAAATAGGAAGAAATGAAAAATGAAATTCTAGATGATACTACCTATGACGACTTGCACAATTTACTGGAAGATCGGGAAAAAGTCATTTGGGAAGGTTCCCCTTCAACGGGGTTCAATATCCCAATCACCTTTTGGACTCCAGGAAGCTCTGTGAAAACAAAAATCTTAGACGCTTTAATTTTACTTATTTTTCTATTTTTAGTATTTGTTTTGGGATCTTTGATTATTGAACTTTTAACAAATTGGGATTTTAAAAACATGATATCTATCCCTGACTTTTTCAGCTTCCTATTCGTAATAAGTTTAATCATCGGTGTTCACTTTTTCAGTAATCACAAACAACGAAAAACGAAATATATCATCAGTAACAAACGTATTCTTTTTCAACTTTGGAAAACTGAAAAAATCTTAGGTCAAAATTTTAGTTTGGGACATGCTGAATATTATTCGATTCCTTTTTCTGAAATCAATAATTTTTATTTCGTCGACGAAAACACCAATGAAGGGACTATTCTTTTAGCTGTAAAAAATCCAAAGAAGATTCCTTTTGATACTTATAATTTTAGAAATAACGAAAGGCGAGATTTACCCTCTTTGGAAATGATTGAAAATGCAAAAGAGGTTGGCGAGTATATAAAAATGGGCATACAAGAAAAATTGTAAATATACTGTTATGAAAAACGAAATCCTCGACGACATATTCAACGATGACCTCCGCAATCAACTCGAACCAAACGAAAAAGTAGTTTGGGATGGGAATCCGTCAATTACACCTTTTACAAAATGGAGTACTATATTAGGAGTAATAATTTTAATCCTTTTTTTAGCTAATATATTATTTAAAGGTTGGGATTTTAGCTCAGCTATTTATTTTATCATTATGGTTCCGATTACGTTACTCAATTTATTGAAATCAAAAAAAATTAGATATGTAGTTACAGACCAACGCATTATTTTTCAACTTTGGAAAAAATGGAAAAGGCAATTCCACTCGATTCCCCTAGAGGATATAAAAAAAATACTCCTCACAGATGAAGACAGTAAAAGTGGAACCATCCTTCTCCTAATGAAAAATGGCAAACGAAAACCATTCAAAACCTACGATCTAAAAAATAATCATGAGCGACCACACGTAAGTTTAGAAATGATCGAAAACGTAGAAGAAGTAGCTGAATATATCGAAATGGAAAGGCAAAAAAAGCTGCTCCCGTAAAACGACTCTCCGAATCTAAAAACAAATAGTGATGAAAAACGAAATCCTCGATAACAACTTTAATAGCGAACTCCGTAATCAACTCGAAGCTGGAGAAAAGGTTATTTGGGAAGGAAGTCCTTACAAAAACAGATATACTATTTTACTTATTCTATTCCCTCTTATTTTTGCCATTCAAGTTTCTTTAGCCGATGCCGTAAAAGGAACTATATTTATATTAGTCAATTTTATTTTCTTTTTTTTATGGTCTTTAAAAACTGGAGAATTTCAAAAATTCCTCGCTAGAAAATATAATAAATATCTAATCACCAACAAAAGAATCATTTTCCAAACTCGAAAAAATAATGTGTTACATTTTCAATCTATTCCTTTTGAAGATATTACTTACCCAAGTGTTTACCCTAACATGCTAGGTCGAAAAAATGGGACTATATTTCTAAATATTAAGAAATCATCCTCTACTTCTCTTATTTTAAAAGAACTAAAAACTAGCATTGAAGAAGATAATCGACCTACGCTAGAAATGATTGACAATGTAAAAGAAGTGGGCGAATATATTAAATTAGGCATCGAAAATAAGTTGTAACTCGTAGCGGGACTTTCCAAGTCCCGTAACATTAACGGGACTTAAAAAGTCCCGCTACGAAAACAAAGCGATATGAAAAACCTAATCCTCGATACTCCTTTCCGTGATTCCTTTTCTGATTATTTGGTCAAAGGGGAAACGATTGTTTGGAAAGGTCAGCCAAGTTTAAAATCTGCATCAAGCTTCGAATCCGACCCTGACGATAGCAATAATTATGATCGGTATGCGATTGCATCTAGTTTTTTCATTGGTTTTATTTTATTGTACGCAACTCGAGATACACCATATGCTGGCTGGCTTTTCTTTACCATTTTATTGTTTATCATGGTAATTATTCCGACTTGGATGATTCAGAAGAAAAAAAATTACACCTATGTCATAACTCAAAATCAAATCCTTTTTCAATTCAAGAAAAGTTGGAGAAATAAAAAAACACTACATAGCATTCCTTTTTCCGAAATTAAAAACATCATCGTAGTCATGGCTTACGATATCGAAAAAATAAAAGCAGATTATCGAAATGCTTATGAAGCAATTCCTGAAGTGTATAACAGAACTGGTCTGGAAAAAATAGGAACAATTTTCATTGTCCCAACCAATCCTAAATCTATAAATTTTGAAACAACTGATTTGCTTCATAATGAAAAACGACACTTGCCCACTTTGGAATTATTAGATAATGTAAATGATGTGGCTAAAATAATCCAGGAAGGTATCAAAAACTCAAAACGACTAAAATGAAAAAACTCATCCTAGACACTCCGTTCCGTGATTCCTTTTCTGATTTTTTGGAAAAAGGGGAAACGATTGCATGGGAAGACTCTGCTATTGATCCTAAATATGCGATCACTCCAATCAAAAAAAGTCGCTTCCAATTCAACCGAAATGAAATCATCATTTTTATTTTAGCTGCGATACTTTTGGGAGGATATATTATTTTCCATGATCAACTAGCTAAATCAGGAACAACATTTTTGGTCATTGCAGCCATACTTTTATTAAATGTATTTTACAAAAAACATCATAAAAATGACGTGGCAGAATTTGCGATTTCCACCAAACGAATTTTAATCAAATCCAATCATTCCAAGAAAAGAATAATTTATGAAATCCCATTTTCTCAACTGAACAATTGTATCGTCGTAGAAAAAGAATCAGGAAGAGGAACTATTTTTTTAGCCTTAAAAAATCCAGAAGAAACCCAATTTGAAACTTTTACGATCAAAGACAATGGCGAAATCGAAAAACGACATCAACCTACTTTGGAAAATATTGAAGATCCGCAAGCGGTCGCAAAACTAATTAGAGAAGGTATTCGAAAAGTAAAAAACTCTTAATGAAAAAAGAAATCCTAGATGAACCTATTCGCGATTCCTTTTTTGATTTTTTAGAAAAGGGAGAAACTATTCTTTGGCAAGGAGAACCAAAAAATGACTATAGTTATTTAAACCTTTCAATTTGGTTCTTAATCTTTTTATTCATGGTCTCTTTATCAATATATCAAAGTGTGAAGTCATCATTACCTCTGGTCTTCTTTTTAATTTTGATCGTATTACCATTTATTTATTTTGGTTTCAAAAACATAAAAAAACAAATACCATAAAATATGCGATCACTCAAGATCGAGTTTTCTTTCGTCAATTTATTGGTCAAGAAACACAAATCAATAGCATACTAATTGAATACATTCCAAGGGTTTATCTCAACAATTATGATCATCACTCAAAAAAAGGTGATATTTCTTTTTTATTAAAAAAGCCAGCGAAAGGAAAATTTATAACTTATCGCTTTGACAATAATCAACCACACGAATTACCTACTTTTCAACAAGTGGAGAATGCAAAAGAAATAATGCAAATCATTCAACAGCAAATAAGAAAACATCATTCTTAATATGAAAAACCAAATCCTAGACGAACCTATTCGCGATTCCTTTTTTGATTTTTTAGAAAAGGGAGAAACTATTATGTGGAAGGGGCAACCTGAACTAAAAGAGGATTCCTATGAGATTGACCTAGGCGAGGGAGGTATTATCTTCTATCTTCTTTTTTATAAAATTATATCTCCAATATTTAGAAAAATTATTCACATTGGAAAAAATGAAAAAACAGAATATGCCATCACTTCCAAGCGCATCCTTTTTCGTTTAGGACATTGGAAAAAAGATAGAATTCAAGACATTCTTTTTTCCCAAATAAAAAATCTACTAATTACTAAATATGAAGAAAATGCCATTGGTACTATTTTTCTAGTTATGAAAAATCCAGCAGCAGTTAATTTCGATACTTTCGAAATCATCAATCACAGTAAATCCGAAAAACGGCATCAACCGACTTTGGAAAACATCAAAGATATTGACAAAGTTACCCAACTCATCCACCAAGGAATCAAACATAACAATTAACCTCTCACCTTACATTTTAAATTTCCCAATTCCACCACTTATTCCCGCCATTATTTTATTTTTGTAAAAATTTCAAACAGAACTCAGGAGAGTCCTGCTACAATAAAACAATTGTTAAAAAATGGATGAATTAAAAACCGTAGAATTACCTGGAGATATAACTTTACCTTCCACACCAGAAGAATTACAACAACTCATTGACGCTAACCAAGGCGATTACAAATATTCCGTCGAAGACTTTTTTCGAACACCCGAAAAATCGAATTATCAACTATCACCCGATGGTACACACTTCGCATTTATGAGTCCGTACGAGCGACGTAAAAATATTTATGTACAAAAAATCGGAGAAACAGAAGCGACTCGAATCACTTCTGAAACTAGTCGAGACATCGGCGGTTTTGGTTGGGTGAATAGTAACCGACTTATTTTTATCAAAGACAATGGTGGTGATGAAAACTTCACACTATTGGCAGTTGATAAAAATGGAGAAAATCCGAAAGATCTCACCCCATTTGAAAAAATTAGAATTTCAGTAATCGATGATCTGAAAGAAGATGAAGATCATATTATCATCGGATTAAACAATCGAAATCCGCAGCTTTTTGAACCTTACCGATTGAATGTCGTCACAGGTGAATTGCATCGATTGGCAGATAATATTGATCCTACGAATCCTCTTGACGGATGGATGACTGATCACGCTGGCAAACTTAGAATTGCGACAAAAGTAATTGGAACGAACACCACGATTCTCTATCGAGACCATGAAGAAGAGGATTTTCGAGAGGTAATTACGACAGATTTTCGAGTGTCGGTTTCGCCATTATTTTTTGAATTTGATAATGGAAGTGAAGTTTATGTGGCTTCAAATATGGGTCGAGATAAAAGTGTGGTGATCAAATTTAACATGACAACTGGCAAGGAAGTAGGCGAACCGATTTTCGAACATGAATCTGTTGACGTGACAAGTTTAGGTTATTCTCGCAAGCGAAAAGTGCTCACCGCAGTTTCCTATACGACTGCCAAAACACAATATCATTTCCTTGATGAAAAATCAAAAGAGGCTCGGGAATTTTTAGAATCAAAATTAGGGGACTATGAAATCTCGGTAGGAAGTAAAAATCTAGCAGAAGATAAAATGATCATCAGAACTTATTCTGATCGATCATTAGGTGCTTATTATTTCTTTGATTCAGAGAAAAAACATTTAGAAAAAATAACTGAGGTCAGCCCATGGATTGATGAAAATGACATGGCGGAAATGTTGCCCGTTGTTTATCCAACTCGCGATGATTTGATTATCAATGCCTACTTGACTTTGCCTAAAAATGTGGAAGCAAAAAATCTACCTGTGGTCGTCAACCCACACGGCGGACCTTGGGTACGAGATACTTGGGGCTACAACCCTGAGGTGCAATTATTGGCGAGTCGAGGCTATGCTGTGTTGCAAATGAACTACCGAGGTAGTACAGGCTACGGTCGTGATTTTTGGGAAATGAGTTTTAAGCAATGGGGAAAAACGATGCAAGATGATATTACCGATGGAGTAAATTGGTTGATAAAAAAAGGAATTGCTGATCCTAAAAAAGTAGCCATCTACGGAGGGAGTTATGGTGGTTATGCAACTTTGGCTGGCGTAACTTTTACGCCTGATTTGTATGCTTGTGCGATTGATTATGTCGGTGTTTCAAATCTATTTACGTTCCTGCATACGATTCCCCCATATTGGAAACCATACTTAGATATGATGCACGAAATGGTTGGACATCCTGAACGAGATGCTGAACATATGACTGCTGCTTCCCCTGCTTTGCATGTGGATAAAATTACGACACCGCTATTTGTCATTCAAGGGGCGAACGATCCACGAGTAAATATTGACGAAAGCGATCAAATTGTTCGCTCGCTTCGAAGTCGAAATATTGATGTGCCGTATATGGTGAAATATGACGAAGGTCATGGATTCCATAATGAGGAAAATCGCTTTGAGGTGTATAATGCGATGCTTGGATTTTTGGGAAGATATTTATGATTTAGTTTTTTTGCCGCAGACTTTTTATGACTCTTATGACTTTTCGCAGATTTTTTTTAACCCTGTCTGCGAAAGGTCTTAAAGGTCATAAAAAGTCTACGGCAAAATAAAAATCAAACCTTCCCCAACAACCACTCCCGCTCCGTCAAAACTTCTTCCACCTCAATCTCCTCCCGCAACTGCTTCCTCGCTATTTTATCCAACTCAGGCAATCCCACCAACTTCTTCACCAACCGAATCACATTCATATAATTCTTCCGATGAAAATCACTCACTTCTCGTCGTCGAATAAAAATTTGGAAACTATCCAAATGTGAAAACAACGAATCGTACTCTTCCAATTCATAATAGATTCTCATCAAAAGAGTTTTCGAAATTAAGTTATTGACCAAATCTTTGTACTCCGCTTTTTGCAAATGCAACATCGCTTTTCCATAATTTTTTCGAGTGTATTCCAAGCGAGCTAAATTAAAACTAACCGTCGAATCTCGATACTCCTCTTCTAATTTTTCAGAATAAGTTTCGATAAATTTTTCCAACCACTTAAACTCTTCCATAAAAATTCCAGCTGCCACGACATTGTTAAAAGTGAATCTCGACAGCATTCCATTTTCTAAAAAATAATTCGCTTCCAATCCATCTTTGTATAAATCTAAAATCTCTTGACTGAATTTTCTTTTTCCTTGATTCAATTTTCGAATACAAAAATTGATCGCAAACAAATACAATTCTTTCATTTCCAAAACATCAAATAATTCCTTGTTTTGAAAAAGTGTTGTTTTAAATTTTTCAAAAAACTCTGTTCCATTTTCATCCGTCAAAAACCGATAACAATAATAATAAATCGCAATCGCTGGTATTTTTAAATATTCTTCATCTTCAATAATTGGCAATAAATGAGGAAGTAACCCAAAATCATATTCCGTTTTAAAAACTTGTTGATGGGTAATTTGCGTGCAAGCATGTTTGAGTTTTTGAACTAAAAAAACAATATCAATCGTCTCTGAAATTGCTCCTAAATTAAAATCTTTTGTTCGCTGGTTTTTCACTTTAAAAGTCATTTCCTCCAATTGAAAATCTAACAATTGCTGATAATAAAATTCATTTCGCAACGGTTGGGTTTCCAAAATCGTTGCCGTCTTTTTCACTACCGATTGATAGGCTTTGGAGAGTTTTCTTTCTCGATAAATCTCAGCTAAAAAATGTCGAGTTTTAAGTTTTCCATCCCGTCTTTTTTGAATCAAAAAATACTCTTCGATGAGTTCGAATAAATCACTCATCGTTCCACGAAGCAAAGTGTAATCGTATTCTTTTTCAGGAAAGACCTTTTGAAATATCACTTCCTTTTGAGGAAATGGTTTACTCTTTAAATAGTATTTTACCAAGACCTCAAATAAGTTACCTACGTCATTTCTCAAAACAAAAAAGGGTGATTGTAAAACCCTTTTGATTTGACGGATTTCTTTTTTGTCTAAGGTTTGAATGGTTTCGTAGAGTTTATAGTTTTCAGCTTGGCTCATTTGACATTTTTATTTCCACAAAAAAATATAAAAATCATTACAAATATTGACTTCAAACCTAAATCTAATCATTTTATTTCCACAAATCAATTAATCTGTCATTGTAAACTTTATAAAAAAAGTAAATATTTGTTCTCATTAATACATCAAATCAAAAAATAATAACAATGAAAAAAATAATAATTTCTACTTCATTTATTCTATTGGCATTTACTCCATTACTATTTGGAAACCATCTTTGGAATCAAAATTTTAATGATAATAAAAACAATCCAGATGGAGATATTTTAAATGATGAAATTCCTCAACCTGCTAATTGTTCGGTTTTTGAAGATGCGATTCTTTTAATTAATGATGAAACTTCGACTATTAATTATCAAGACTTTGATGAAATTGAATTGGGAGAATGGGACGAATCTGAATTCTTATCAATCCTAACTCAACGACCTAACCATGCAGGAAACAAGTTGCTTTCTCGTCAAAATAGTTTTAGAGATTTTACGACCTTAAAATTAAGAACTGCTACAGAAAATGGGGAAATTAAATTATTTGATCAACTAGGAAAATTGGCTTGGCAACAAAAATTTAGCGGTGCTGAATTTGAACTAAAACGAAATGATTTGAAATCTGGAATTTACTTTTATAAAATTTCCGAAAATGGAAATGCGATTAATTCTGGAAAAATAATTATCAATTAAATTTTACTCGAAAATAGTTAGTTTGAAAACCTTGTGGAGATTCTGCGAGGTTTTTTTATGCCACAGACTTAAAATGACTTGATTGATGACTTTTCACAGACGTACTAATTGAAGCCTGTGAAAAGTCATAAAAAAGTCTGTGTTAGTCTGCGGCAAAAAAAAATCCCCGTAACTTGTAACCATCCAAAAAACCAACAGTTATCCTCTCTGAAAACAATTTTACATAAGCATTTTTAAAGACCAACAAAACTTGAACTCTTTCACAGACAATACAATGATGCTCAAAGTCA
>CAYGRM010000069.1:0-21896 GCA_964352225.1 uncultured Saprospiraceae bacterium
AATCAAAGATTTAACTAATATCATCAATTGAGCTATAGATAAAAATAGCGCCATACTAAGTGCGGGAAAAACTAAACCAACAAGCGGAACTAGAATCGCAGGTAAAAATGCAGCTGTCATAATTATTTAAAAAAAATTAGGGATCCAATATTTTATATAAAAAAATAAATTGTGTAAATCGTTAATTAGTAGGTTGATACAAGAATTGAACCGAAAAAATAAGATTTTAAGGGTGGGAGAGTTAATAATATCAAATTTTGTTTATGATGAATAGATTTGCAGCGGATTACTACACCTAAGGGAGAGAAACTTCTTGAAAAGTTATTTATAATAATGCCTAATCATCAACAAGGAATATTCAGTATCCAACCGCTTTATTTCAAAATAATATCATCTACAGCATATAATCTCTTATGAACCGAGATATAATATTTTCCCTGAAAAAATTCAATAGCTTGGTAGGCAGTCGGTTCGTCATCAAAGAAGTTAGAATTGTAAGAAATTTCTTGAAGTGTAGTGAAATCCTCTGTTGCTAATTGGTAAGGAAGTCCTAATTGATTTTGGCCAAAAATTTTATTACCAGTCACTTCTACTTTTCGCAAGGGAGTATTAGTATTGGCATATTCCCAGTTTTCACCGTTATCTTCCGAAATGTAAAATTGATTTTCGTAAAAACCTGTGGAATACAAATTTCCTTCAAACTCAAAGATGTCCCAAATCCAATGAGAAAATATTTGTTGCCATTCGCCATTAGTCTGAATCCGATAAGCACCGCTTAGGGTGGAGACATAAAAATTGTCATCAAAGAATCGAACATTGGTGATCATGCTAGCTTCCGAACCTAGTAAAGATGATGGAATATTTATTCGTTGTACGACACTTACACTTTGAAATTGAGTTTCGGAAGCATTTAATTGAATGTCAAAAAGAAAAAAAGAGTACTGTGCTTCTTGTGGATTCAAACTACGAGCAGCATAAAGGAATTGAGTAGCATCTTCATTAAAAGCACCCGTAGAATAGGCATTATTGAGTTCTTCGAAGATGATAAATTCTGCACTATCAGCAATTTCACGATCAGTTATTCTAAAAATTTGGTTAACACTTTTGACTAAATGAAATTGAAGTTCTCGTTCGTTTTCCACATTTTTTAAAACTCGTGCAAATATTTTATCAGAAAGAATCGGTCTTCCAAAAACCCCCTTTTCGACCTCTAAAGTTCGACGTTCAATCACCGTTCCGGCACTACTCATGCGGGCAAAATTATCGACAGTCCCAATGAGCATTTCATTATCGGTAGCATGTAATCGATTGATAGTAGAGTTAAGAGAAAGGTTGGGAATTTCGACCCAAGGATTGGTAGACTGAACTACGACTGCTTGTTTTTTACAGGACAAAATAAGCGTCGTGATAAAAAATAAGGAAAATAGGATTTGTCTCATGGTGTAAATCTTTAATTCTTTGACCAAGTCAAATTGAATAAAACTAGAGTGTATTTCAACCTTTTAAGTTGAGATATTAAAATGAAAAATAAATGTTTTTGGAAAATCCTTTTTGAGTGGAAAATGTTAAAAAGGATCGGATTTGAGTTGTGAAAAAACTTATAATAATGGAACAAAAGTAAGGTTTTTGCAATTAAAAAGAAAGCTTAGACTGAAAGATCATCCGGATTTTTAATCAGATTCAGCGTCAATTTTCCAAAAAGAGTAGAATTAAAACTCTCTATAAAACAAAAGGATGGAAAAGGGACAAATATCGGACAGAAAATAATTTTATATCAAGATTATTTTTTTAAAAAACCTTATTTTAGCGAGTGGGTAACATATTCTTCAAAAAACCTTCCCAGAAACTTTATCAAATGATGACCTAATCGTTTATTGCTGTGAGTTTAATCCTGATTTTTTTAAATGAAAAGACAATTAAAAATTATTGGTTTCCAGAATTCTGGGGAGATAAATTTTATGCTCCAAACTCACTTTTGATAACAGGATAACGACCTATTTCTTAATTAAAAAATAAAAAACAGAAAGAACTTTTTCTTTTTTTAACCTAACTACAATCATGAGAATAATTCTACTTTTAAGTCTGTTGATGATAGGCTTTACATCGATTTCCCAAACCAAAAAAAATGATGGGAAAACAAACACTTCCCTTAAATCTTATGATTCAGCACTTTCAGTTCATTTGAAAAAATGGAAGGTTTATGAAGTTTCAGCAGCTGAATTATTTAATCAATTACAGCAATCCGATGGGGAAAACCAAGTTCATTTGGACTGGGGAAAAGACCATGATTGGCAATTGTCACTTTTTCCAAATGACCTACGAAGTCCTGATTATGAAGTGAGGACTGCGACTGGAGATGTTTTGCCAAGAGGGGTGAATAAAACCTTTGAAGGATATGAGCAATCTTTGGGTGGAAATGTTCGATTGACGGTGGATGTTGATTTCATTTATGGATATGTTGAGTCAGGAGGAGAGCGATATTTTATTGAACCAGTTTGGTATTATGATCGAAGTGCACCAAGAAATTTATTTGTGGTTTATGATGAGCATGAAGTTATCCCAAGGGATGATGCAAAATGTGCTTCTCATGAGATGCATGAGCGGGCGGAAAAGTTAGGAAAACAAAGTCAAAGTCAAGAAAAAATAGTAGGGTTGTGTTACGATGTAGAGTTAGCGATTGCGTCAGATTATTTGATGTTTTTGGATTATAACAGCAGTATTCCAGATGTGGAAAATCATAATATTGGAGTATTAAATAATGTGCAAGGGAATTATGATGATGAGTTTGCAGATGAGTTAAATTTTGTGATTGTTACTCAATTTGTTTCTAATTGTAATACTTGTGATCCATGGACAAATTCGACCGCTGCCGGAACATTACTTTCATCTTTTCGAAGTTGGGGAAATGGTGGTGGATTTGGAGGAGTGACTTATGATTTAGCTCAACTTTGGACAGATCGGGATTTGGATGGCGGAACAGTTGGGATAGCCTATTTGTTTGCAGTTTGTACGAATAATCGATATCAAGTAGATCAAGATTATACTACCACAGCATGGGCATTACGAGTTTTAGTGGCTCATGAAACTGGACATAATTTTAATGCTTCGCATGACGGAGCTGGTTCTGGTTTTATGATGGGACCGTCAGTCAATTACTGAACTACATGGTCAACGGCCTCGGTAATTAGTATTAATTCTTTTGTTAATTCTAGAACTTGTTTGGCTTTATGTGCAGCTCCTGCACCACCAACAGCTGGGTTTACTTCTAATTTTCAAAATATCTGTGAAGGTTCCGATGTTCAATTTTTTGATCAATCGACTGGTATTGTAAATTCAAGAGTATGGTCTTTTTCAGGAGGTACTCCCGCATCGTCTACTGTTGCTAATCCTATTGTTAATTATCCCAATGCAGGGAGTTATCCTGTTTCGCTTACAGTTACAAATACTGTTGGAAGTAATACTGAAACCTTATCAGGTTATATTACCGTTGGACCAGGAGGGACTAATATTTTATTGTATGATGCATTTGAAGATGGATTAAGTAATTGGACTGTCGAGAATCCAAATGGAAATATTACTTGGACATCTACTGGAGTAGGAGGTACTAATCTTGGTGGTAATGCGGTTTTTATGGATAATTGGAATTTGAATGGAATTGGTCAGAGAGATGGATTGGTTTCGCAGCCGATGAATTTTACTGGTTTTACGAATGTGAATTTATCTTTGGATTACGCTTATGCACTTTATAGTGGCAATACTAATTTTAAAGATTCTTTGATTATAAAATTGTCAACGGATGGAGGGAATACTTATCCAAATACCCTTTTTGAAGGAGGTGATAATGGTAATGGAAATTTTGCTACTACAGCTCCTCAGGGTCAATTTAATCCGACGAGTACGCCTGATTGGTGTTATGGAGGATCTTATGGAGCAGGGTGTATTTCTTTAGATTTGTCTAGCTTTATTAATCAATCGAATGTGGTTATAAAGTTTGAAAATGTAAATGGATATGGAAATAATTTATTTCTAGATAATATAACTGTGTCAAGTGATTGTGAAGTGATTTTACCACCAGTTACTGATTTTACGGCTTCGCAAACTTTAGGTTGTGTGCCAATGACGGTTAACTTTACTGATCTAAGTACAAATGGTCCTACATCTTGGAGCTGGTCATTTCCAGGCGGAATACCCGCCACCTCAAGTGCTCAAAATCCAACCGTACTTTATAATACTCCTGGCGTCTATGATGTAAGTTTAGTATCAAGTAATAGTGCTGGATCCAATTCTAGTTTCCAATCAGGTTATATAACGGTGGAAGATGTGCCTACCTCTAGTTTTGACTTTACTGTGAGTGGAACCTTTGCTGTATTTAATAATATGTCAACTGGAGGAGGAACCTATACATGGCTTTTCGGAGATGGAAATACCAGTAATGAAGTTGATCCTGTACATAATTATGGTACTGATGGAGAGTATGAAGTTACGTTGATTGTAAGTAATAATTGCGGTGTGAATACCTCTACACAAACTGTCATTATCGTAACTCAACCAATTGCAGGATTTAATGCTACACCAACAACTGGCTGTGGACCATTGACCGTTCAATTTAATGACTCCTCCTCCCCAAATACAACTGGTTGGAATTGGAATTTCCCTGGAGGAACACCTTCATCTTCTACTGAGCAAAACCCAATGGTTATTTATAATAATCCTGGTATCTATTCAGTTGATTTGACTGCGTCAAATAGTACTGGAACAAATACATTTTCACAAACAAATTATATTACGGTAAATGATGTGCCTTCGGCAAATTTCACTCAAGCCATCAATGGCTTGACAGTCGATTTTACTAATGGAAGTACCAATGCAAATAGTTACAGTTGGGATTTTGGAGATGGTAATTCATCTGCTGAAATCAATCCAACGCATACTTATGCTAGTGATGGAACTTATACAGTAATATTGACCGCAACGAATGATTGTGGTTCTGTCAGTTCAACTCAACAGGTGACCATCAGTACCTTACCAACTGCTGGATTTAATTCAAATGTAACAAGTGGATGTGTTGCGTTGGTCGTCCAATTTAATGATATGTCTTCTTCGAATACGACGAGTTGGTTATGGACTTTTCCAGGAGGTGATCCATCTTCTTCCACAGAACAAAACCCAATTGTTACTTATAATTCAGCAGGAAGCTATAGTGTTATTTTAGTAGCAAGTAATTCGTCAGGGGATAATGCTTTTACCCTCAATAATTATATAACCGTAGATGATGTTCCGAGTGTTGGTTTTACAGAAAGTACCAATGGACAAACAGTTACTTTTACCAATACTTCAAGCAATGCCGTTAGCTATAATTGGGATTTTGGAGATGGTAATTCATCAGCTGATACCAATCCGACGCATACTTATGCTAATGATGGAACTTATACAGTTATTTTAACCGCAACGAATAATTGTGGCTCCGTTATTTCTCAACAAACAATTACGGTTAGTACTCAACCAACAGCTGGTTTTGGAGCAAATGTAACGAGTGGGTGTGCTGATTTGACGGTTCAATTTTCTAATCAATCTTCTGCTAATACGACTAATTGGAATTGGTCGTTTCCAGGTGGGAATCCATCTTCTTCGACTGACGAAAATCCAATTGTAGTCTATGAAAATGCAGGAAGTTATACGGTAACTTTGGAAGTAAGTAATGCAGCAGGAACTAATACCTCAACTATTACTAATTATATCATAGTTGATGATGTTCCTCTGGCAGGATTTACTCAATTTACAGATGGACCGGTGGCTACTTTTACCAATACATCGACGAACGCTATTAGTTATAGTTGGGATTTTGGAGATGGCAATACCTCGACCGAAACGAATCCAATTCATACTTATGCTAACGATGGAACTTATACGGTTGTTCTTACTGCGACTAATAATTGCGGTACAGTTACCACTACTCAAACTGTTGTTATTTCCAATGCACCTTCTGCTGGTTTTGGCGTAAATGTAACGAGTGGATGTGCTGATTTGACGGTACAATTTATGGATCAATCTTCTTCCAATACCACAGGTTGGAACTGGTCTTTCCCTGGAGGAAATCCATCTTCCTCTAATGACCAAAATCCGACGGTAGTTTATGAAAATGCAGGAGTCTATTCTGTTACGTTGGAAGCAACTAATTCAGTAGGAAATAGTACCATAACGCAAACCGATTATATCATCGTTGATGATGTGCCTGCTGCAAGTTTTTCTCAAGTTGTAAATGGGCTTAATGTTGATTTTACCAACACTTCAACAAATGGTAATAGCTACAATTGGGATTTTGGAGATGGAAATACTTCGACTGATTTTTCTCCAAATCATACTTACGCAATGGATGGAACGTATGACGTGATTTTATCAGCAACTAATAGTTGTGGAACAGTAACTACGATGACTACGGTCACAATTATTACTGCACCGACAGCAGGTTTTGGCGCAAATGTAACAAGTGGATGTGCAGATTTGACCGTTCAATTTTCTGATCAATCTTCCGCCAATACAACAAGTTGGAATTGGTCATTTGTAGGTGGAAATCCATCTTCATCAACGGAGCAAAATCCAACGGTAGTTTACGAAAATGCCGGAACCTATACCGTTACTTTAACTGTAACGAATGCTGCTGGAAACAATATGGTGGAGCAAACGAATTACATCGTTGTAGATGATGTTCCATTCGTTGGGTTTACTGCAAATGCGAATGCCTACAATGTTGATTTTACCAATACTTCTACCAATGCAAATAGTTATAGTTGGGATTTTGGAGATGGAAATACTTCGACTGAAGCCAATCCTTCACACACTTATACCAATGATGGAATGTACGATGTAGTTTTGACTGCAACGAATAATTGTGGTTCAGTTACATTTACTCAAACCATAACAATTGCCAATACGCCTACGGCAAATTGGACATCAGGACCGAGTTCAGGTTGTACTCCTTTTACCGTTCAATTTCAAGATCAATCTTCTAGCAATACTACTTCTTGGGAGTGGACTTTCGATGGAGGTACACCAGCAACTTCTTCTGCACAAAACCCATCTGTTGTTTATAATAATTCAGGAACTTATTCAGTCACTTTAGTTGCTATAAATAATCAGGGAACAGATACCATTACCTTGAGTAATTATGTGGTGGTGGACTCTGCTCCGAGTCCTGATTTTTCTTCAACAGTAAATGGCCCATTGGTGAATTTTACCAACCAAACAACCAATGCGACTTCTTATTCATGGGACTTTGGAGATGGGGCAATGTCAACTGAGGTCAATCCAGAACATCAATATAGTTTGAATGGAGAATACACCGTTATTTTAACTGCAACCAATGATTGTGGAACAACGACAACAACACAAACGGTATCGATAACTTCGAGTGTAATAGCTGGATTCAGTTCAAGTATTGTCTCAGGTTGTTTGCCACTTGAAGTTCAATTTACCAATGAGAGTACCAATGCAACTTCCTTTGAATGGACGTTCACAGGAGGAATGCCAGGTAATTCTAATTTAGAAAATCCACTAGTAACTTATGAAAATGCAGGTGTTTATACGGTGATGTTAACTGCCACCAATGCTACAGGAAGTAGTACGGTTGTGGAAACAGGATTCATTGTGGTTGAAGGTGTACCTTTTGCAAGTTTTAGCGCAGACATAGATGACCTGACTATTGATTTTACTAATTTTTCTTCCTCGGGTGATACTTTTCTGTGGAACTTTGGAGATGGAAATACTTCGACTGAAGCTAATCCACAGCATACCTATTCAAGTATTGGGATTTATACAGTAACCTTGACTGCAACGAATGATTGTGGAAGCAATATTTTTACGACAGATTTAGATGTTGGGACAACAGTATCTGCTGGGTTCTTCGCAGAAGACACTCAAGGTTGTGCACCTTTGCAAGTACAATTTATTGATGAATCATCTAATAATGTAAATGAATGGAGTTGGACTTTCCCTGGAGGTAATCCATCAACTTCGATAGAGCAAAATCCTCTGGTAAATTATACGACTCCTGGAACTTACGAAGTGACTTTGGTAGCGAGTAATCCTTTCAATAGTAACACCGTCACCGAGACAAATTATATTACCATTTTGCCTGAACCAACCGCTAGTTTTACTTCCAATGAAAATGGTAATGTGGTAGATTTTAATAATACCTCTACCAATGCAGATACATACTTGTGGATGTTTGGAGATGGTGAAACAAGCATAGAGGAAAATCCTTCTCATACTTATGTGAATGATGGAACATATACAATTACGTTAGAGGCAACTAATACTTGTGGTACGGTAACTATACAAGAAACCATAACAATTTTAACACCTGTTTCTCCTGGTTTTACAGCTGATGTAACAAGTGGTTGTGCTGGTCTAGAAGTTCAGTTTTCGGATGCTTCCTCTAGTAATGTAACTGGATGGAATTGGACTTTTGCTGGTGGAACCCCGAGTGTCTCGACAGAGCAAAATCCAATAGTAACTTACAATACTCCGGGAACTTACTCTGTTGTTTTAGAAGTGAATAATTCAGGTTTTAATGCCACGCAAACTGAAATGAATTTCATTGTAATTGTGGAAAATCCAACAGCTAGTTTTACTTCTGTGACAATGGGTGGAACAGTTGATTTTACGAATACTTCAACAAATGCAACAAGTTACCTATGGGATTTTGGAGATGGCGAAACAAGTACCGAAGAAAATCCTTCTCATTCGTATGCATCAGATGGAAATTATATCGTAACCTTAACTGCCACCAACGCATGTGGTTCTGTGGTAAGTGAAATTAATGTAAATATTGCTCTACCTCCAGTCGCGAATTTCTCCTTGGAAAATACCTTCGATTGCGCCCCTGCTACAATTCAGTTTATTAATGAATCATCGCCAAATGCCACCCAATGGTTTTGGACTTTTGATGGAGGTTCTCCAAATACAGCAACGGTACAGAATCCTGCAATTACTTTCAATACTCCAGGAACTCACACAGTTACCTTGACTGCATCGAACACAGCGGGATCGAGTATGTTCTCTATTGAAATTACTTTGGGCGCAGCACCTGTCATTGATTTTTCAAGTAGTGTGAATGAATTAACCACGACTTTTACAAACCAGACTATCAACGGGACAACTTTCTTTTGGGATTTTGGAGATGGTAATTCTAGCATAGAGGAAAATCCAATTTATACTTACGATGAACCTGGGAATTATACCGTTATTCTTACTGCAACGAATGTATGTGGAACAACTACACTTTCCCAACAAGTGGAAGTAATGGGAGCTCAACCTGTCGCTGGGTTTAATTCTTCAGCTATAAATGGATGTTTGCCATTCACCGTAACTTATGAAGATACATCCACAGGCAATCCAACCAATTGGAATTGGTCTTTCCCTGGAGGAACACCTTCAACTTCGACTGAGCAGAATCCGACGGTAGTTTATAATTCAGCAGGAACTTTTGATGTGAACTTGGAAGTAACTAATCCAGCAGGAACAAGTACGATCGAGCAAACCAATTATATCACAGTCGGTGAAAATCCAATAGCAGATTTTACGGCAACGGTGAATATGAATGGAAATGTTGACTTTACTAATAATTCTAATTTTGGGGATAGTTACGAATGGATTTTTGGAGATGGAAATACAAGTATAGAAAATTCTCCAAATTACACTTACGATACTTCTGGATTGTACACCATTCAATTAATTGTGACCAATAATTGTGGAACGGATACCATGACCCAAGAAATTTTTATTGATGTTACTGGAGTGGAAGATGTTACTTTCTTAGAAAAATTCGATTTATATCCAAATCCAAATAATGGAGATTTTACCCTTCATATCGAAGGCCAACCTTTAGATATGTTGCAAGTAAGTCTTTTCAACGTTTTGGGACAGCAAATTTTTCAAGAGCAAGTTGACTTCTCTTCTGGTCAATTGATTAAAGATTATGAATTGAGTCGTCTTGCTGCGGCTACTTATATTTTACAAATAAAATCAGAAAATCAGATGATTCATCGAAAGGTGGTGAAGAAGTAGATTTTTAATTTTTGGAAAAAGAAAACCTGCATTTTACAAAAGTAAAATGCAGGTTTTTTTATTGAATGAAAGATCTAAATTCTACAAAAACTAATATTTTTTAATAAAGTCAGTAGGCACCAAAAACCCAAAAGTGTCATCTGAGTAGCCTGGTCCGACTCCCATGTCAATAAAGTTTCTCATTTCTAAATGAAGGTGTGCACTATATTTTCCATCACCAGTTCCAATCGTTCCGAGCAGTTGCCCTCGCTTGATAAGGTCTCCTTCCTTCACATGCATTTTATCGAGATGAGCATAAAAAGATTCCACATAGGGATACTCAGGATGATTCGGAAACTTATGTACTACTCGCACGATATTTCCCCAACCACAACAGACATTTTCTGCAAAACTCACATACCCATTAGACACACTATAAACTGGATCTCCCAAATCCGAATTGCCACCACCTATACCATTCCAATCTTCTCCAAGATGTTTACTTTGCCCAAATTCACGTGCTTTAAAATAATTAGTCCCATCAGGTTTACCAACAGGAAAGTCAAATTGTTGAGAAATGAACGAAGGATTTCTCGAAAAAATCGCATCATATTTTTGCTCCAGAGCTGTGGGATAAAAAGAAGATGTTTCCATTGCTGTGGCTACTTCTTTTTGTTCATGACTCGGAGCTGCTGCACTATTTTTTTTAATGCAAAATAAAATAGTAAGAGCAAAAATCATCGAAGGGATTAGAATAAAACTAGTATGCTTTTGACGTTGAGACATTGTATGGAATTTAAAAATAATAGTAGTGATTTAGCAAAATTAAAAAGTTTAAACGAAATATTTTTTCTAGAATTTTTGGAAAAATGTTAAAGTATCGGCTTTGATAATCTTTTACTAAAATCGCAAAACTTAACTTTTTAGGGAAAAAATAAAATCGTACCTTTATTACTGCAATAATTTTTCCTAAAATTCAATTTCAATTGCTCAAATACTAACCTAACTAATTCTTTTTCGAAGATCTATTAACTTTCAAGTACCTTAATCTATATTTTTTATTCCGAAACATTTAAACCAAAGTTTTATTTTGGAGTTAATTCGTTGATGATCAATTGATTATAATTTAGGACAAAATCACTTTTAAGGACAAGCAGCAATTAGGTAAATGATTGCCTCTTTTTTTTAATAACTAACTACTTTTATTCAATTTTAAGTAGATCAATCTCTGAAATCAAAAGAATTTAAAAACCGAAATCAAAAGTTGCGCAACAACATACATTAACATTACATGAGCAAATCTCCCAAAACAGTTTTCACGATATGCAGTAAAAAGTGGCTACTACTTTTTATGCTGAGTTTCATTTTTCTTCAAGGGAAAATGTTGGCGCAAGGCTGTGAATGTGTTGGTTGCGAAGGTCCGATCCCCATTTCCTCTACGAGTACTTATACTTTAAATATTTCGGGAGCTACAAATAGCGATATTTCCAATGCTGCACAAGGCATATGTGGTGTTTATTTAGATGTTACATTTGAGCATATTTGGAGTTTGACGATCACTTTAACTTCACCTTCGGGGCAGTCGGTTATATTGATGGGCCCTTATGATAATTTTCCTAGTACGACAGGTTTTTCCAATTGGGATATTAGTTTTTTGCCCTGTGCTAATCCAGTTTCACCAGATCCAATGGCTAGTGGTGGATTTTTTAATGATCAATGGACTAATCTTCAACAATGGGCATTTTTTACGAATTATACTGGTTCGTATTATCCATATCTTGGTTGTTTGGAAGACTTTAATTTTGGATCGGTAAATGGAGATTGGACGATAACTGTAACGAACGGAAGTAGTGTTTATGATGATGGAAATTTCAATGGATTCTCTATTCAGTTTTGTGATGATTCAGGAATGGGATGTACTGCATGCGACGCGAATGCAGGTGACCTATCGGTGGTAAATGATATTGATCTTTGTATCGGAGAAAATTATAGTGGCAGTATTGCACCATTTTATAGTTTCGGGACAGAGCCAAATAATCAATATGATTATACCTATATCATTTCCCAAAATTCTATTATTGAAAGTTATGAAATGACTCCAGACTTTTCGACTCTCTCTGAAGGGACTTATGAAATGTGCGGGTTATCCTATTTGACTGCAGATGTATCCTTGATTCCGTCTCCAGATGGAAGTCTTTCGGTTGCAGAGTTGGAAACGATCATGACAACGACTGCACCTTTTTGTGGAGATATTTCCGATGATTGTTTTTTGGTAACTGTTTATCCAATTCCTGATACGATATTTATTAGTGATTCATTTTGCACAGGCGAAACGTATAATTATGCAGGAAATATTTATAGTGCAGGAGGTATTTATTATCCTATTTTGCCTGCGCCGATAGGATGTGATACTACGGTAGAATTAACTTTAGTTGAATTAGAATTATTTTCTCAAAATATCTCAGAGACCATTTGTCAAGGTGATACATTTTTTGTTGAAAATATTTTTCATACTAGTACGGGAATTTATCAAGATACCTTAACTACTATTGCTGGTTGTGATAGTATTATTAATTTGGACTTAACAGTTTTAAATCCGCAAATAAGTATCGCTACACCTGATACTCTCCTTTGCTCTAACCCGGAAATAGAATTAGATGCTTCTGGCTCAACAGGAGGTTCAGGAGTGTCTTATATTTGGTCAACGAGTGACGGAAATATTACTGGAAATACTAATGAAAATATCACCACAGTTGATGCTGGTGGGAAATACTATTTTATTATTACTCAGGTAAATTCAGGAGTAGTTTGTGCGGCAATTGATTCCGTTCAGGTTATTGCTGATCAGGTGTTACCTATCGTGAGTGTGGCGATGGATAGTATGATTAATTGTGATATCTCGACTATTGTTTTGGATGGAAGTGGAACCTCAACTGGAAGTGAATTTTCTTACGAATGGACGACTATAGATGGGAATATTTTACAAGATACTTTTTCCCTTTTTCCTACGATAAATTCTGGCGGGACTTATATTTTAAATGTGACGAATAGTAATAATGATTGTGAGGCGCAAGATTCTGTTTTGATTTTACAAAACACCAATTTCCCTTCTGCTTCTGCTGGATCTGATTTGGAAATTAATTGTAATAATCCGATGGTTCAGTTAGATGGATCAAGTTCTTCACAAGGAGTTGAATATATTTATTTGTGGACGACTTCGGACGGAAATATATTGTTGGGAAATGATGGATTGCAGCCAACCGTTGATTCTGCCGGCACTTATTTATTGACAGTTACCGATACGTTTAGCCATTGTGTGACGATAGATTTTGTAGATGTAACGATTGATACATTACTCCCAATTGCTGATGCTGGAAATGATTCCATCGTTAATTGTTTCATTCCGGAGATTCAACTGGATGCTACTAATTCTTCGCAAGGAGGACAATTTTCCTATCAATGGAGTGCAGTTAGTGGTGACCCTGTAATGAGTGGAGAAACAACTTTGATGCCTACAATTAATATGGGAGGTCTTTACGAATTAGTTGTGACCAATGATTTGACTGGATGTAGTTCGAGTTCACAAGTAACTGTAAATCAGGACTTTATCGATCCTGCTATTTTAATTGATCTACCGGTTGATACTATTACTTGTTTGGCAGAAACGATTACGATTGATGCTTCTGGTTCTTCAACTGGAGCCATTTTCGAATACGAATGGACCGTAATTGGTTCGGGAAATATTTTAGCAGATACATTTACGTTGCTTCCGCAGATTGATTTGGAAGGGATGTATCAATTGGAAATTACAAATACTCAAAATGGGTGTACTGCGGTTGAAGTAGTTGAAGTTTTTGCAAATAATGCATTGCCATCCGCAGATGCAGGACAAAATATGAATATTGATTGTAGTACTTCATCTGAAGTAATTTTAAATGGAAATGGATCGGTAGGAGTGGAGTTTGAATACTTGTGGACAGCTACAAATGGAGGAAATATTTTGAATGGAGAAACTACCTTATCACCAACTGTAAATGGAGATGGCGATTATGAATTATTAGTTACGAATACTTCAAATGGTTGTACTCAAACAGATTTGGTAATGGTAGATGTAGATACCATTCCGCCTGTGGCTGCTGCTGGATTGGATACGTTAATTGATTGTTATAACAATACGATTACATTGGATGGTGGAAACTCTTCATTAGGTGATTTTAGTTATTTGTGGTCAACTACAAATGGGACGATTGATCTGGATGAAATGACTTTGCAGCCTACTATTTCTTCCGGTGGAAATTATGAGTTGTTGGTGACGAATAATCAAAATGGTTGCTCTGCTTTTGATACTGTTTTTGTTGGAGAAAATTTTGTTTCTCCAATTGCCTCAGCTGGTCAAGATACTATAATTACTTGTGCTAACCCAACTCTTTTATTAGATGGAAATGGTTCTTCGATAGGAAGTAATTTTTCCTATCAATGGACTGCAACTAATGGTGGAAATATTTCTGCGAATCCAAATTCCCTTCAACCTGAAATAAACAATGCAGGAAATTACCAACTCTTGGTAACCAATACAATTAATGGATGTACTTCGTCGGATGAAGTTATCGTATTGGGAGATACAAATTTTCCATCCGTAGAAGCTGGTCAAAATATGACGGTTGATTGTAATTCACCAGAAGTAATTTTGAATGGAAGTGGATCGGTAGGAGTGGAGTTTGAATATTTGTGGACTGCGATAAATGGAGGAAATATTTTGAATGGAGAAACTACTTTATCACCAACGGTAAATGGAAATGGGGATTATGAATTGTTAGTCACTAATACTATAAGTGGCTGTTCACAAACTGATTTAGTTTCGGTAAATGTAGATACTATTCCTCCTGTGGCAAATGCTGGTGTTGATACGTTAATTAATTGTTATAACAGTACGATTACATTGGATGGAGGGGATTCATCATTAGGTGATTTTAGTTATTTGTGGTCAACTTCAAATGGGGTGATAGATATGGATGCGATGACTTTACAGCCGACTATTTCTTCCGGTGGAAATTATGAGTTGTTGGTGACGAATAATCAAAATGGCTGTTCTGCATTTGATACTGTTTTTGTGGGAGAAAATTTTATAGTACCAATTGCCGCAGCTGGTCAAGATACATTCATTAACTGTACTAATCCAATTATTCTATTGAATGGAAATGGCTCTTCGATAGGGAGTAATTTTTCCTATCAATGGACTGCAACAAATGGTGGGAATATTTCCACTAATCCAAATTCCCTTCAACCTGAAATTGATAGTGCAGGGAATTATCAAATTGTGGTAACGGATATAAATAATGGATGTACTTCTATGGACGAGGTGGTAGTTTCTGCTAATACAAATTTACCAACAGCAGATGCGGGAAACCCAGATACTATAAATTGTAATCAAGTTGTTATAAGCCTAGATGGATCGTCTTCTTCATTCGGAAATGATATCATTTATTTGTGGACAACTATTGATGGAAATATTGTTTTGGGGGAAAATACATTGATGCCACAAGTTGATTCCTTAGGTAATTATACTTTGACGGTAACTGATACTATTTCAGGATGTTCCGCTCAATCTTCCGTAGAAATTTCGGTTGATACACTTGCTCCAATTGCAAATGCAGGAGTTTCGATGGAGTTAACTTGTGATGTTCAAAATGTCATTTTGGATGGAACAAACTCTTCGATGGGTAATGGTTTTTCCTATGAATGGACAACCAATAGTGGGAGTATTTTTTCCAATCAAAATTCATTACAACCTACTGTAAATCAGCTAGGAACATATTATCTAGAAGTAACAAATGATATAAATGGTTGTGTTGCTGAAGACTCGGTATTTGTTTCTCAAAATATAACACCTCCTATCTCATTTGCTGGGGTTGATACTTTAATTACTTGCGAAAATTCAACGTTGATTTTAGATGGAAGTGGTTCGTCTATAGGGGCGAATTTTATTTATCAATGGAATGCCACTAATGGAGGTATCATCGATAATAATGATACATCACTTCAGCCTCAAATTAGTACTCCTGGGAATTATGAGTTAATTGTTACAGATACCACAAATGGGTGTTCTGCCACAGATTTTTTGATTGTAGATATTGATACGAATCCACCGAATGCTGATGCAGGGCCATCTGCTGTGATTGATTGTAATCAAACTATTTTGACTTTAGATGGAAATAATTCTTCGATGGGAAGTATTTATTCCTATCAATGGACAACATCGAATGGAAATATTTTGTCAGGAGAAAATGGATTATCACCATTAGTAGATAGTGCAGGGATTTATGTTTTAGAAGTGCTGAATACTCAAAATGGTTGTTCCAATACTTCTTCTGTAACCATTACTACGAATACAATTTTACCCATTGCCAATGCTGGAATGGATACGGTAATAACTTGTGAAAGTAATGTTATAAATCTTAATGGAACCAATTCTTCGACTGGAAACTTTATTTATAACTGGACGACCACAGGACTTGGGATTATTGTAAATGAGAATAGTTTGACTCCAGAAATAAATAATTCTGGAACCTATCAATTAGAGGTAACAAGTACTCAAAATGGTTGTATTTCAATTGATGAAGTTGAAGTGATTTATGATACCATTGCACCGATTGCTGATGCTGGACTTGATGGTAATTTAGATTGTAATACGACAACTTTAACCTTGGGAGGAAACTCTTCGATGGGAGCTAACTTTGAGTATCAATGGACTTATTCTGCCGGTGGAAATATCGTGACAGATTCAACTCAATCCACGATTATCGTTAACACAGGCGCAACGTATAATTTACTCATTACTAAAATTTTAAATAGTTGTACGGCAAGTGATGAAGTGGTTGTTACGCAAGATGGTAATCTCCCCATTGCGGTTACAAATGCTATGGATACGATTCGTTGTGATTCTACTCAATTAACTTTAGATGGAAGTGGGTCGAGTGTTGGAGGAAATTTTTCTTATAATTGGACAACGGTGGATGGAAACATAATTGCTAATGAAAATACTCTTTTCCCAGTTGTCGACTCTACAGGATTGTACACTCTGACAGTAACTAACCTGAATAATAATTGTGAGGCTGTTGCTTTTGTAGATGTAGTGTTAGAAGATTGTGGGCCGATTGCAATTGCGGGTGCAGATGGACAAGTGGATTGTAATTTTACCACTACAGTTTTAGATGGGACAGGATCCTCCATTGGTACGGAATTTACTTACTTATGGACAACAATGGATGGAGTTATTTTATCTGATACAACTTCGTTAATGCCAACGGTCGGAGCAAGTGGAACTTATGTTTTAACCGTCGAAAATACCCTTTACGGCTCGACTGCATCAGATACAGTTTTTGTCGAAAATTTAGCGATTTTACCTTCTGTTGATTTAGCCGTAAATACATTGTTAAGCTGTATAAATACTAGTGTTTTGGTGGATGGAAGTAACTCCTCTGCTGGTGCTGGTTTTATATATTCATGGAGTACGAATGATGGAAATATAGCTGCAATCATCGGAGAAGATTCTATTTCCGTTGATGAGCCAGGTTTTTATATTTTAGAAATTACCAACACTTCAAATGGTTGCGTTTCTACTGATAGTATTGAAGCATTTCAAAATGTTGATCTACCAATTTCGGATGCAGGAACTGGAGGGGAATTGAATTGTTATAACCTACCTACCGGACAGGCAGGCAATACAATTACATTAGACGGAAGTAATTCATCAATTGGAAATAATTTTGTTTACAGTTGGACAACTTTAAATGGAAATATTGTTTCTGGAGATTCCACATTAAGTCCAATGATTGACTTAATGGGAACTTATGTTTTAGAAGTTTTAGATACAGTTAATGGTTGTTTTGCTCAAAGTTCAGTTATTGTTACGGAGAATTTTATTTCACCAAATGCTGATGCAGGAATGACGGATGTACTAACTTGTATTGATTCTATTTTGACTTTAGATGGGACAGCTTCTTCGCAAGGAAATAATTTCAATTATGAGTGGATTACGAATGATGGTAATATTTTAAATGGAGAAAATACTTTGAATCCGCAAGTCGATTCTTCAGGAAATTATCAACTTGTTGTTTTTGATTCTTTAAATGGATGTTCGGATACTTCAACTGTTTTTATTAATTCCAATTTTATCCCGCCTTCGGCAAATGCGGGAATGGATGTTCAAATTGATTGTGGAATAGGAAGTACATTGTTAGATGGAAATGGTTCTTCTATGGGTGCTGAATTTTCTTACTCATGGACTACCTCAAATGGTAATATTCAAGCTGATTCCAATACCCTTTTTCCTGAAATAACCACAAGTGGAACTTATTTTTTAACAGTAGAAAATTCAACTAACGGATGTACGGCAATAGATGAAGTTATTGTTACCTCATCTAATTGTTCGCCAACGGTGATGATCGATTTGCCGGATACCTTGACTTGCTTAGTTACTCAAATTACCTTGGATGGAAGTGGATCATCCAATTGGGGAACGATAATATATGAGTGGACAACCAATGATGGAAATATTGTTGGTGTCGATAATTTACCTTCAGTCAACGTGAATTTGCCTGGAACTTACCAACTCTTTTTGACGGATACATTGACCAACGAAACTGCTTTTGGAACTGTGGTTGTAGAAATAAATAATATCAACCCAATTGCGGATGCTGGAAATCCTGATACTTTAAATTGTCTGATAACTAGTTTGAGTTTGAATGGAAGTGCCTCTTCGATTGGGAATAACTTCATTTATGAATGGACAACTAGTAACGGAAATATAGTGAGTGGTTCAGGTGAAATTCAACCGTTAATTGACGAAGGTGGGACGTATGATTTATTAGTAACCAATTCTGAAAACGGATGTACGGCTACCTCCTCTGTTTTAATTACCATTGATACTATTTTGCCAGTAGTTGATGTCGGACTTCCTGATGATTTGAACTGCGTAGATACGTTGTTATTTTTGAATGGGTTAAGTTCATCTACGGGGAATAATTTTGCTTATGAATGGACGACTGGAGATGGAAATATTGTTGGAGATTTTACTACGCTGACTCCTCAAATTAATGGAGCAGGAACTTATGAATTAACAGTCATAAATAACGAGAATTTTTGTGAAGCAACCAATGAAATCTTAATTGAGATTGATACCATTGCTCCAACAATCTTGATAGAGCCAACCGAAATGTTGAACTGTGATTTGACCGAATTAGAAATAGATGCCAATGGTTCCTCTTCTGGAAATAATTTTACGATCCAATGGCAAACTCAGAATGGCAATATCGTGAATGGTGCAAGCTCTCTTTCTCCACAAATTAATGATGGAGGTGATTACGAGTTAACTATTTTAAATACGCTTAATGGTTGCTCAACTTCTGAGTTAATTACAGTTTTTCAAGATACCCTCGTTCCAATTTCTGATGCAGGAAATACGATGGAGTTAAATTGTATTGATACGGTTTTGACCTTAGATGGAAGTAACTCTTCCAATGGAATTGATTTTTCATATCAATGGCAAACTTTCAATGGAAATATTCAGAGTGGAGCGAATTCACTTTTCCCAAATATAGACTTGCTAGGTGATTATGAGTTAATTGTAACAGATAATAACAATATGTGCACGTCTGTAAGTCAAGTGCAAATAACTCAAGATATATTGACTCCAATTGCGATAATTGACTTGCCAGATACTTTGAATTGCCAAACGGAAACTACCGTTTTATCTGCGGTTAATTCATCTAATGGGTTGATTTACAGTTATTTATGGAGTACGAATAATGGTAATATTGATTTTGGAGAAACTTCTCAAAATCCTCAAGTAAGTGATGGAGGGCAATATGTATTGGAAATAACTAATAATGAAAATGGTTGTACCTCAACTGATTTTGTGGAAGTTGTCCAAGATACTATACTACCGATTTCAGAGGCAGGTGTAACGATGACGTTGACTTGTGTCGATACAATTTTGATCCTCGCGGGAGATGGTTCATCGTCGGGCAATGAGTTTACCTACGAGTGGACAACTAATGATGGAAATTTGCTTAATGGAATAAATTCATTGAATCCACTAATTGATGAACAAGGAATTTATGAATTGGAAGTTACGAATAGTAACAATATGTGCACGTCTTCTGATTTTGTAGAGATTTTGGAAAATATAATTCCTCCTGTGGTTGAAATTAATGCGATAGGTGGACTAATTTTAAATTGTGATGTGAATAGCATTGTACTCGATGCAAGTAGCTCTTCGCCAATTGGAGAGGTAAGTTTCGAGTGGAGTACCACTAATGGAAATATAACAATAGGTAGTACTGATCCAAATCCAGAAGTTGATTTGGAAGGAGACTATCAATTGATTTTAACCAATGAGATCAATGGATGTACCGCAACTGAAATGGTTCAGATAGGAAGTGACTTTGAGTTGCCTATTGTGCAGATTTTAGTACCTGATACTTTGACTTGTTTAGATACATTGGTTACAGTTTCTGGAAGTGGTTCTTCTACGGGAAGCGAGTTTGAATATTTGTGGACGCACACCCTGGGAAACATCGTTTCGGGTGAGACGGAGTTGGAGTGTGTGGTGAATGAATTTGGAGGATATATTTTAACTGTTTTAAATACTGAAAACGGGTGTATGGCATCAAAAGCGGTAACCGTTTATCAAGACATAGAAGAACCATTGGCAGATGCTGGAGGAAATTACGAATTTGATTGTATCCAAACAGTAAAAACACTTCAAGGGAATGGTTCACAAGGAGCAGAATTCACTTATCAATGGACGACTGTTGATGGAAATATTACGGTGGGGGCGACTACTTTACAACCCATTGTAGATGCTTTTGGAACTTATGTTTTAACTGTTACGAATCAGGAGAATGGTTGTACGGCTACTTCCACAGCGATAGTTACGGAAGATTTGGATGTGCCTCAGGATGTGGAATTGGAAATTATCTCTCCATTGTGTTTTGGAGATTATAATGGAAGTATCGAGGTTATGGAAGTGATTGGAGGCGAGGAGCCTTATTTATATTCTATCAATGAAAATACTTTTACGGAGTATCCTCTTTTTTCAAATTTACCAGCAGGAAATTATTCTCTCACCATTCAAGATGCTTCAGGATGTGAATGGAATTCAATGATTGAGATTACGGAACCACCTGAAGTAATGGTCAGCTTGGGGGAAGATATATATTTGGAGCTAGGGGAAAGTACTGTTTTGCAAGCAATGACTAATATCTCTTCATTTGATCTTGATTCTGTTAACTGGATAAATATAGATAATTTGGAATGTGAAGATTGTCTAGAGCAAGCAATAACCCCTCTGTTTACATCTGGTTATGGCGTTTTTTTAATGAATGAAAATGGCTGTGCGACTGAGGATGAAATCATCGTATATGTAAATAATAAAAAGAGAATTTATATTCCAAATGCATTTTCACCTAATGGTGATGGATACAATGATATATTTATGATTTATGGAGGACTTGGGATAGCTGAAATTGAAACCTTCCAAATTTTTAGCCGATGGGGAGATTTAGTTTTTGAGAGAAGTAACTTTCAACCAAATGATCCGACCATGGGATGGGATGGATTTTTTAAAGGTGAAAAAATGAACCCAGCAGTTTTTGTTTTTTTTGCAAAAATAAAATACACCAATGGAGAAACAGAAATAATGAAAGGCGATCTTTTCTTGAAATAATTAGTGATTTTGAATGATTATTTAGAACTAAATGATTTAGGTAGAAATAGCATTCTAAAATTAAATATGTAATGAAAATGGGGGTTTGGGCTTTCATGTTAACATTTATTGCTTTATCTTGCGA
>CAYGRM010000070.1:0-18828 GCA_964352225.1 uncultured Saprospiraceae bacterium
GGCTAAAAGATTGGCTTACATCAGTAGTCAAATGCAAGATTGCTCTGGTATTTTTCACCAACTTAAGGATAGTCTGCAAGAAAGATTACCTTCTCTAGCAGATGGTGGATCTTATCAATATCCGTCTCCAAAGGAAGCTCGTAGCTCTCGTCAAATTGCAGATTGGTATCATGAAAACAACAACCTTCTAATCGTTCAAGATGCGATGGCTTCTCGAAATTCTATCCGACCAGGTTCTGTTATGTTTTATGGGAAATCAGGAAAGAAGTTTTCTAATATTGATATAGACATGTTGACCGATCGAGATAATAATTACACCAGCAATGGAGCTATTCAGCATATTGCTGTTGTTACTCAAGTTAGTACGGATGAGAATGGAAATGTTTTGGACTATACTATTATGCATGGAAGAAATTCAAGTGTCCATGCATCACGGAGTGGTAGCAAAGCTGTACAAAGTCTTAACACCAAGGGATTACCTCCATTTGGTAATTGGAAACAACAATTAGTGGCTATTGCAAATATAGCTACACCTAAGTAATATTATTTGTGATGTTTCTGTTCTAAAGAAAAAACTGAGTACCAAAATGTTTTGGTGCTCAGTTTTTTTTATATACTTTATTTAAATAACTTTTCGAGTTCTAAAAATTCTGTTTCCATATAGAAAATATCCCATTCACCGAATTCATAGTTTCCTAAATTTTCAGCTCGGGTAAAAAAGAAATATTTGCCATCTCTGGAAAAACGTGGCGCGCTCTCTTCATCTTTTGAATTTACTTTTTTTCCAATTGATTTAGCCTTACTCCAACCTGCGTCCGTTCGTTTTGAAACAAAAAGATCTTCTCCGCCAAGCCCACCTGGAGCGCCATAAGAATTAAAAACTAAATAATTACCATCAGGAGAAACGACTGGAGAGTATATCCAATATTTAGGATCATCAAAAAGTCCAGTTATTTTAATAGGTGTAGAGAAAACTCCATCCTTGTATATAGTTTCAAATAATTGAATAGCATTTGTTCCTCTAACCATTGTGGTATAATAAAATGTCTCATCATTTATTGGAGAAAAGAAATTGTTATTAGATGAAGGCCATTCTTCGCCTTCTATTTGAGTATCATTGATTGGGTAGGGCAGAGGTTCAGGGGCGCTCCAACCAGTACTTGTTTTTTTCATCATCCATATGTTCATATCAAAGTTACCTTTGTTGGGCTTATCTGGTATGGGTCTTTCTGAGCCAAAAAAGAATAGCTCTCCATTTGGGGTAATAGAAGGAGTTTCGTCACGGTCTGTTGAAAATTCACAAACTTTTGGTTGGCTCCAATTTCCATTTTCAAATGTTGATTCATATATCTTTTGTTTTTGCTCTGGCGCTCTTCGTGAGAAATAGGCTTTAAGGCCATCAGGAGCAAACATAATTTGGAATTCGCTATTTTCTTTTGTTGATATTACTCCCTTTGCAAAAGGTATTGCTTCTCGAACCGTGGTGGAAGAATATTCAACAGAATTTGAATTTTCAACTGGATTGCATCCAAAGAGTATTAAGGTAGCGATGTATAAACTTATTTTTTTCATAGATCATTTTTTCTTTAAAAAGTGAAAATAGATTTTGGTATTTAGAAACTTAATTAATGATAGATTTTTTGATGGAGGAGCATAAAGTGGCGATAAAATGAATTAATCCAGTCTGACTTGTTATAAAATTTTCAAAAGTTATATTTTGCTCTTTGTTCTATTTTAGATTAGAATTATTTTTTATAAAAACGAATAGCTATTTATATTTAGATAAGCTCTCATAACTTCAATGTGAATAGCTCCTGTCCTCTCTTGAAGGTAATTATTTCTAAAAAAAAAAGAAAAAAAACTCCAAAAAAGAAGTGACCAAATTTCTGAATTCAGTCTTACTTTCGCCCTTCAGGGCTTTGAATTAAATTTTTCACTTTTTACTATTAAATTTTTATAGAAATGAAAAAAGTTATTTGTTCTTTATTTTTTGTCCTGCTTGTAGCGGGTGTTGTTACAGCTCATGGTATTGATGTACCCAAAAAAATTGCAGCAACTTTCAAAGCAAAATATCCAACAGCTGAAGCAGTAGCTTGGAGTATGGAGGAAGGTATCTACAGCGTTGAATTTGTCTTGGATGGATACAATGCGTTAAGCACATTTGAGACAAATGAAGAATGGGAAAAAACGGTAATTGAGGTAGATGAAGATTATCTTTCAAATGAGACCATCAACTATTTAGAGGAAACTTATGATGATGTTAGTATCAATGCTGTCTCCAAAATCGAAGACAAATCTGGTATTACTTTCATGGTACGGGTGGAAGTTACTACTACTGATGACGAAGATGAAGAAACTTCACAAATGGTAACATTAAAATTTGATGAAGATGGAAATCTTATCAATAAGTAGATAAATTTAGATTTAATAATTTTTATTTTTTTTGAAAAAAAGCCCAAAAAGAAGTGACCAAATTTTCAAATACAGTCTTTCTTTCGCCCTATGGGTTTTAATGTTTTATTTTTTATTTATCATCTTTTAAATAATTTTTAAAATGAAAGAAAATTCAAAATCTCCAGCACCTAAGTCATCAAAAACTACAACTGCTAAAAAGAATGCAGAGGCAGTAAAGGCAAAAAAGAAAGCAGTAAGAGTGACTAAAACAACTGGATCTGTAGCAACTTCTACCAAAAAAGGGAAATCACCAATTTCTCAATCTAAGAATGCTAAGAAAAAGTAAGCACCTAAAATATGCTTTATAAAAAACGGCTCATCACTTGTAAAAGGTGTTGAGCCTTTTTTTTAAATGAAGTTTTAAGAAAATAATATTAAGTGTTTTCCATCATTTCTTCGAATAGTTAAATTTTGATGATCCCTTTTCACGTACATCTAAACATAGAAAAGAGTTGCAATCATTTTTTGTATACTAAATTGATGGAGAGGTTGTGATCCTACACCAATTATTTGCATCCCTATATTTATTACGTACATTTGATTTTAGATTTTTGCAAAAATAAAAACCAGAATTATGACTGACAAATCAAAAGAAACGCCTCAAGTTGCCATCAGCCGAAGAGCCATCGGAGGAGAAGCCCCTATTGTAATTAATGAATTGACGAGCCGTTGTTTGTATGCAGGATTTTTTGGAACCTTAGATTCTGCACGAATGAAAAAAGTCATTGATAATGTCATGGAAATCGTCGATAAATCTGACAATGATATTATGATAGTTGATTTGAGTAATGTAGAGGTAGTTGATTCTGCGATTGCCGAACATCTAAAAAAATTAAATAAACTCTTGCAACTGGTAGGGATGGAAGTTTTGTTTTGTGGGATCAAACCTGTCGTAGCACAATCTATGATCAATGCAGGAGTCGAATTGGAAAACATAACCGTTGAGAAAAATCTTCGACGTGCTTTGAAGGCAGTTTACCTAAAACAAGGATATGAATTAGTGCCAATTAAGAGGAAATGATAGAGGAAAAAATTATCATTCTCATTGAGCAAGAAGCATCGGTAAGAGCAGTTAGCGAAACTTCAGCAGAATTGGCAAAAGAAGCGGGTTTCGATAATGTAGCTTGTGCAGAATTGGCATTGGCAGTTTCTGAAATTGGACAAAATGCTTGGCGACATTCAGGAGGAGGAAGCGCGGAAATACATTGTTACAAAAACGGAAAAATCATCCGAGTAGAAATCTCTGATCAAGGAAAAGGTATTCCAAATATTGAGTTGGCAATGCGAGAAGGATTTTCGACTATCCGAACTAGCCTCGGAATTGGACTCGAAGCAGCACAAAGATCAGTTGACAAATTTGAAATAAAATCTTCGGAAACAGGGACTACCGTTATTTTAGAAAAATACCTCCCCATGCGAACTGATGTCATCGAATATGGTGTCGTTTCGTTGGCAGATGAAAAATATAATTTCAATGGAGATGAATATTTGATCAAAGAGTTTGAAGGGGATAAAGTATTATTGGGAGTAATTGATGGTATTGGACAAGGTTACAAAGCCCATGCAATCTCTACGATGGTCAAAAACTTCCTGGTCAAAAACTTCCATCTTTCCCTAGAAAGTATGATGCTTTCATGCGATAGTTTGTTGAAAGAAAGCGAGATTACAGGAGGTGTTACAATGTCTTTGGCGATCATTGAGCCAAAGCAACTCACCTATCTCGGCGTGGGCGATACTCATTGCTATTTGCTAAATGAAAGCCCCCTAGAGTTGGCTAACTTTGCTGGGCGAATAGGCGAATATGAACTGCCAAAAATAAAAGCTAAGGTGTACACTTTTGAAAAAACTTCTACCTTACTAATGTGTACAGATGGGATCAAAAGTAATTTATTGACTTATGATTGGGAATGGAAAGAACAGCCTCAAAAGGTTGCAAATCATGTATTCAACCAATTTCATAGACCATATGGTGATGCCACCGTGCTGGTTACTAAATACATAATTTGATGAAGACTTTTACCGAAGTTTACGAATTTATGATGTCCATCATGGGAAATGTTCCCTTTGGAGTGATAGCGGTGGATATGGAAGGTTATATCACGATGATCAATGAACACGCGCTTAATAATTTAAATTTTGGAAAAAAAACTAACCAATTATTAGATTCCTCAATTTTAGATTATTTGGATAAAAAAAGTGAGCTCCATGAAATGTTAAAGTATTGTTTTAAAAAAGGAAGAAAGCCTTTTGACTTTGCAGAACTTCCATTTGATAACAAGTATCTGACGATTAGTGGACGCTCCATCTTGAATGGAATGATTATCACCACCATGGATGTTACCGAAATGAAAGAAGCTCGACTTTTGGCTACCCAATCTCTTTTGGAAGGTCAAGAATCCGAACGTCGTAGATTATCGCAAGATATTCATGATAGTTTGGGGCCATTACTTTCTACCATCCGCTTAAATTTAGAAAGCATTAGTTCTAAAGAAAATCTTGATAAAGAAACTATTGCACGATTGGATAAGGTAGAAGATCTAGTAAATGAAGTCACCCAAGACATGCGTGACATTTCACACGCCTTGATGCCTAGTGCCATCGTTGATTTTGGATTGAATACTGCTTTGGAAAATTTATGTAAAAAAGTAAATGATTCTGAGAATATCAAGATTAATTATTTTAGTAAAAATATGAAAAATCGCCTTGATCAAAATATCGAATTAGGACTTTATCGCATTAGTCAAGAGCTACTAAATAATGCTTTAAAATATTCTAAAGCAAAAACGATTCATTTACAATTGATTCGACATGCAGATAATTTAGTCTTAACTATGGAAGATGATGGAATTGGTTTCGATAAAAAATTAATCGCCAATAAAACAGATAGTGGAATCGGTTTAAGAAATATCGAAACGAGAGTAACACTTTTAAACGGAACTTTTGACATTGAAAGTAGTGAAGGAAATGGTGTTTTTTCCACGATTGAAATACCAATTTAAATAAGTAAAAAACTTAAATGTAAAAACCTCCAACTTCACCATTTTTTAAATATAATGAAATGATAAAAATACTGATCGCAGATGACCACAAAGTATTTAGAGACGGAATTATTTCCATTTTGGAAAGTGAAAAAGATATGAAAGTGGTCGGCGAAGTTGGAGATGGTAGAGCTGTAGTTGAATTGCTAAAAAACATTCAACCAGATATCATTTTGATGGACATCACGATGGGAGATTCAGGAGGAATAGAAACTTCTAAAATTATTAAAAAAGAATATCCAAACATAAAAATACTCGCTCTTTCCATGCACGACGAAAGTACTTATATCGTCAAAATGCTCGAAGCTGGAGCCAAAGGATACCTACTCAAAAATGCTGGTGGAAAGGAAATGATTCGGGCGATCAGAGTGGTTAACGAAGGCAATACTTATTATAGCGGTGAGGTTTCTGCCGCAATAATTGATCACCTCACCAAGGGAACAAAACCAAAAGAAAGGAAAGAAGGAATTCCATTATCCAAACGAGAATTGGAAGTCTTGGAACTCATTGCTGAAGAATTTACTAATCCAGAAATCGCTGAAAAATTATATATTAGTATCCGTACGGTCGATACTCATCGTCGTAATTTGATTGAGAAATTAGGCGTAAAAAATACAGCTGGCTTAGTAAAATATGCAATAAGAAATGGAATTATTGAATAATCACTATGGAAAACCATTTCAGGTTTTAATTAATCAATACTTTAATCAACTTCATTTGACTCCTTATTTAATCTTATTCTATTGGTTCTAAATGAAATCATCTAGAATCATTCTATGTCAGAAGAATTTTTTTTTAAGAGAAAGAAAATTAAGACAGTACCTTCCGTAAACTCAATAAACACGGGACTTTTTCTACTTTTTAATTGCTATAATACCTAACCCTAGGTACTTGATTTTCCTATCTCAGTACGCAAATCACTTAAAAATACGCAAATCGCTGAATTTTAAAAATCAGCTTTTACACTCTAAGCTAATCCCTTATTTCAACTCATATTTGCATTGTTTATCATTTAATTGTTTTAATCATCAAACCCTACAATAATTTCTGAAATGAAAAATGTTGATTTGAGAAATCAAAGTTTAGAAGTATTAGTTGTCAATTACCAAACTGCCAAAGATAATGCATCATTGGGCGAATTATACCATCGTTACTACAGTAACCTTTTTATTTATTGCAAAAAAATTACTGGTGAGCGAGAAGAAGCGTATGATATTACGACTAATACTTTTATGAAGGCTTCGGAAAAGATTGATCAACTTAGTAGTCCTGAGTTATTTCCTTCTTGGTTATTCCGAATCGCACACAACTTGTGTATGGATTATGGAAAAGCCAAAAACAAAAGCAGAACTATCGCATTGGAAGGTCAATTTAATGTAGCCGATACTTGTGTGGATGATGAGGTGATGATGAAAAAAGAGGCAATGTTAAATCAATTAGAAATTTCAATCGGAGATCTTGAACCAAATGAAAAAGCAATATTAGAAGAGAAATATTTTAATAAAAAATCAGTTGCGGAATTGCAACAGCAATTCAATTTGTCTGCTTCTGCTGTCAAAATGAGATTGGCAAGAGCAAGAAATAAAGTAGCTGAAATGGCTATTGTTTAGATAGAATAGACATTTGATATTTTTTAGCTTTTGAATACTTGAAATTAATGTGACCAAATTTTGTTTTTCAGTCTTTTTTCAAAACTAAATAAAAAGATAACTCATGAAAAATGAAATTTTATTCCCTTTTCGATATCAATATGACAATCGTCAACGATATATCGAAACGCTGGAAATGGCAAAAAAATCTGATGCAGAAGTGGTTCTTTTTACGAGTATTCCAGAAGATGCAGCTGATGAGGAAATAGATAATGTATATCTCCATCTATTGGAATTAAACGGTTTTTTTCAAACAACTCAAAACAATTGGGGATTAAATAATATCCAATTCAAAAGAGTAATTAGTAAAGGTGATATGAGTGTGAATTTATATTCTTATTTAAAGGAAAGTGAAAATCCTCCAAGAATCGTTTCACACCCAACTTATCCAAAGTTCAATGCTTCAGTTTTGAAAAAATTATTTACCAAATTATCTATTTCACTCAACTTGATTGTTGAATAATAAACTATTTTATAACTCTTAGTTTTTTTTTATAAAATGAAAAAGAAAGATAAAAACCTTCCAAAAAAGAAAACAATTTTTAGAGGCGAAGATGAACTTCCCAAACCTCCAAAAAAGAAAAGACACCCAGATGAAAAGAAAACACCGCATCGATTTAAACCGTGGCAGGTGAATCTGGATGAGGAAGAATAAAATCATATTAAATTAACCTCACCAAGAAACCCCTTAATTAAAATCTTAGTTATGGGGTTTCTTTTTTTGAAAAAAAAATTCTTTCTTATGTGACCAATTTATAAAAAGAGAGTCTTATTTGTAGGTTAATAAAATAATTCAAATCTTAAAGATATTAAAACCTGATTCTTAGGTTTTTAAAAATGTTTTCATTTGGTTTTTTGGGGTTATCAGAGGATGAGTCGCTTGACTCTCCTCTGAACTTTTTTATAGAGAAAATTCAAGTTCTTTTTTATCTTTATCTTCATTGGTTCTAAAAGTTATGGTACTAGATAATTTCATTTGTTTATTAAGTTATTGGTTAATGAGTTATTAGTCGTAGAATTTATTGAAGCACCATTTTGGAAATAATTTAATAACCAATAACCTAATAACTATTTATCCCTGACCAAATGAACTCATTTAGAACCAAAAGAATATATAGCTCAAAAAATATTAAAAATGCCATTTTACCAACAACTATCTAATAATTCTCCTGCAGGAAAACGAACACTCGAGCGAATCCTACAATTAAGGCAACAACTTGACGAAGAAATTCCACAAAAAACTGCAGAAAAAACTTTGCTTCTTGCTACCTGGAATATTCGAGAATTTGATTCACCAGCTTATGGCGACCGAATCAACGAAGCGTTTTATTATATCGCTGAGATTGTTGCTAGATTTGATTTGGTAGCAATCCAAGAAGTTCGTCAAGACTTGACCGCATTGAATCAATTGATGAAGATTTTGGGGGGAAATTGGAGTGTGATTTTTACGGATGTAACCGAAGGAGCAAAGGGAAATGGAGAACGGATGGCATTCGTATATGATAAGCGAAAAGTACGGTTTGGAGGCTTGATGGGAGAGTTGGTTTTGCCTCCTGTCATCATTAAAGATGACCAAGGAAATAAAATAGAACAACCTGCAAAACAAGTAGTACGAACCCCTTTGATGTGTGGTTTCAAAGTCGGATGGACTGATTTTATTTTGACTACAGTTCATATTCTTTACGGGGAGGACAAAGCAAATAATGAGGAACGAGTAGAAGAAATTTCTCAAGTTGCCAAATTCTTAAACCGAAGAAGTGAGGATAGAAATGAATGGTCTCGTAACCTAATTCTCCTCGGTGATTTTAATATTTATGATACATCTGACTTGACGATGAAAGCTATCACCGACCAAGGTTTTAGCATTCCAGAAGAATTACATAACATTCCTTCTAACGCGATTAAAACCAAATTTTATGACCAAATAGCCTTTAAAGTTCGTCCCGAAAAATTTGGAACAACTGGCAAAGCTGGTGTTTTTGATTTTTATAAAACGGTTTTTCGTATAGAAGATGAATTACTTTACGTCCAAGAAATGGGAGAAGCATATCAGTTTAAATCTGATGGGAAACCTCGAACCAACCAGAGTGCTTATTATAAAACCTACTGGCGGACGTTCCAAATGAGCGATCATTTACCGATGTGGACGGAACTTAAAGTAGACTATTCAGATGCTTATTTGGAAAATAAATTAAATGCCAAATAAGGTTATCAAAGGCTTTTTCATAAAAATAAATTTGAAGCATTTAAGGTATTTAAGGACATATAATATTCCCATAATGGAGGCTCATATGTTCTTAAATACCTTATATGGTTTTAAAAAAGACACATTCAACCTTACATGGTATTTTTATGAGAAAGCTCTTTAAGGTTATCATAACCATGTGACCAAAATCGGAAATTTAGTCTTTTTGTCACCATCCATTAGGGTACTTGTTTATTTTAGAACAAAGTGATTTCATTCAAACGGGCAAGTCTTGGTGGTAAAAATTCGGGATAATTAATGTTATTTCCGAATTATTTGACCAAACAAATTCATTTAGAACCTTTATTTTTAATAAATAAAAAAATAAAAATGAAAAAGATTTTATTTCCTATTGCCTATAGTTTACAATCCAAAGTTGCTTTCCGATACACTCAAAAAATTGCTCAATATTTTGGAGCAAGTATTACTTTATTGCATGTTTACAAATCAATTTCTCCAATTATCGGAGAGATAGATGAAGATACCTTAATTGAAGTCGGTGGATATGATTATAGTGCATTGGAAGATAAGAAATGGGAGGAAGAAGTAGACAAATTGAAAAGTTTTGCCAAGGAAATGTCTGCACAAGAATTTGAAGATATTTCGATAGATTTTATTGCTACTAACGGAAAAGTGGTTAATGAAATATTGGAAGTCAATGATGCCAATCAATTTGATTTAATTGTAATGGGCATGCGAAAACACACGACAACGGAACGTCTTTTTGGAAATATTACATACTCCATTTTAGAAGAAATTAGTTGTCCGATTTTGCTTATTCCACCTTCTGCTCATTATCTAGGAATGGATAAAATAATTTATGGAACAGCCTTTCAAGTAGGTGATACTTCCGCTATCGATCATCTTTTTGACTGGTGCGAAGCTTTTGAGGCAACCTTGCATTTATTGCACATCCACCAGAAAATAGAAAAGCCTGTGGCTCAACTTAATATGAATAATTTGATGGCAAATTATAAAACTGAAATAGATGCAGGATTTATGACTTTTCAATTATTAGAGGGGAATATTCGAGAAGCTATGGAGGAGTATATAAAATTTACAGGAGCCGATTTATTGGCAATTCATCGGAGGAAAAAAGGATTTTGGCAACGAATTCAAGAAGGTAGTTTAACTAACTATTTGATTGAGGATTCCATGATTCCAATATTGATTTTAAAGTGATAAAAAACATATGAATAGTTTAAAAGAAATTTTAGAATACAATTTTTTGAGTGTTGGTGATTATAATTTGAATTTGATCAAATTAATCATAGTTCTCCTGATTTACTTTTTGACTCAGTTGCTTTTATGGTTTAGTTTAAAAGTGATTAAGCGTTTTTTCTTGAGAAAAAAACTTGATTCTGGAAGACAATATGCTGTAACTCAATTCGTAAAATATATCCTTTATACCTTAGGATTATTACTTATCTTAGAAAGTCTTGGTATTCAGTTATCATTACTTTGGGCAGGGTCGGCAGCATTGTTGGTTGGGGTTGGATTAGGTTTGCAACAGACATTTAATGACTTAGTTTCAGGTTTTATTTTATTAATAGAAGGGACAGTTGATGTAGATGATATTTTGGAAATAGGGCCAATGGTAGGTCGAGTAACCAAGATCGGTTTGAGAACCTCCACCGTGGAAACTAGGGATAATATTGTTGTAGTACTGCCTAATTCCAAATTGGTGATGGACAATGTTGTGAATTGGAGTCATAACAATACTCCTACAAGGTTTGAAGTCAATGTTGGTGTATCTTATAGTTCCGATGTTGATTTGGTCACTTCTTTAATTTTGGAAGCCATTAATAATCACCCAAAAATTCTTTCAGAACCGAAACCTCAGGTTCAGTTCAAAGATTTTGGAAGTTCTTCTTTGGATTTTACCCTGTACTTTTTCACCTACGAATTTTTTAGGATTGAAGTCATTAAGAGTGATTTACGATATGCGATATTAAGATCTTTTAGAAAAAATAATATAGAAATTCCATTTCCACAAAGAGACCTTTGGTTGAAAAATTCAGAGTTGTTTCAGAATAAAGAAAGGGAGTAACCTAGTGGTGGAAAATGCTTCAAATGGTAACTAAAGGGAGCTAAAAAAAATCCTATTAAGAGTCGTAATGAATCAATAAATCTAAGCAAATTCCTCTCTTTTTTTGGTGACCTTTTTTCTTGTTTGAGTCCTTTAAGAAGTTTTTCATATTTTAAAAAATAATAATACATGAACAATTTAATTCGTACGGTAAGTTTTATTCTTTTATGTACATTTTTAGTTTCTTCTTGTGTCACTAAAAAGAAATTTGCAGCTATGCAAAACGATTACCAGGATCAATTAGAAGTGTCCAACAAACAGCTTGGAGAATGTGGCGAGAGTTTAAACGATTACATGGCTCGTTTGGCTACTTGCAATGACAAACTTTCTCAAAAAGAAAGCGATAATCGAAATGTTAACAGCACATTGAAACTTCGAGAAGAGCAGATTCAAGATCTAAAAGACCAATTGGCAGATGCGAAAAAATTAAGAGATAAGCAACTTAGCCAAGTGGGAGATTTGACCGTATTGTCTCAATCTGCGAATGAAAACATCAAGGAAACTTTGACTCAATTGGAGAAAAAAGATAAGTATATCCGATTACTTCAAAATGCAAAAACTAAGGCAGATTCTATCAACCTGGCGTTAGCGTTTAATTTAAAAAGTGTGTTGAAAGATGGAATCGAAGACCAAGATGTAGAAATTAAAGTAGACAAAACGGTGGTCTTTGTTAACCTTTCTGACAAGATGGTTTTTCAAAGTGGAAGTTCTACAATTACTCCACGAGCACAGGAAGTATTGAGCAAAATTGCCCAAATCGTAAAGTCTAGACCTGACCTTGAAGTCATGGTAGAAGGCTATACCGATAATGTGCCGATCAAGAATTCTTGCATGGAGGATAACTGGGATTTGAGTGTCAAGCGAGCAACCTCGGTGGTGCGAGTTTTACAACAAAACTATGGCGTAGATCCCAATAAATTAATTGCAGCAGGGCGAAGCGAGTACAATATGTTAGCTGCTAATGATACTGCTGAAGGACGATTGATGAATCGAAGAACTAGGATAATTATTCTTCCTAAATTAAACCAATTTTACGATTTATTAAATCCATCGAATATGCCTAAGTAGGTAAATTATGTTGCTAAACTAGCAACATAGTTGATAAGAGGTTTTTTATATGTAAATAATGAAAAACCACAACAGAATTTTTTTTACCACATAGTCACATAGGACATATAATATTTTATCTATGTTTTCTATGTGCCTATGTGGTAAAATTAAATTCTGAAGTCTGCACACTAAATTTATTGATAAGACAGCCTCTTTATATTTTCAATTAGAAAAGCTAATTTTTTAATTGAAAGCTATTTTCCAAAATCAAATTCCTTTGGAGATTCTATTTTATCAACTTGCTAGCCAGCGTACTTTTTAGTTACTTGCCAACGCTTCATTTTTATAAACAATGGTCCGGTAAGGAAATGGTATTTCAATGTTTTCAGCTTCAAATCTCTCCTTAATACTTTCCAGCAGATCACATCCCATCACAAAGGCATCAGGTGAATTTAATGCCCAAGCCCATCCTCTCAAATTGACTGAAAAATCGGTCAGACTAATTGTTCTGACCACCGCAATTGGATCCCCTTTTTCTATTTGTTCGGCATTCCTAGGATCAATATGAAGTGGATGATTTAGAATTTCTTCTTCTATGATTTTCTTAGCTTTTTTTACATCCGAATCATAACTAATGCTCATATCTACCCATCGGCAAATTTTATCATCCACAAAATCAGAATTAATAATTACCTCATTACTAATGATAGAATTAGGAATGATAATTCTTTTATTTTCAAAATCTCGAATCACCGTATGTCTTAGAGTAATATCTTCTACAATTCCAATCAAGGTATCTCGGATTTTTAATCGGTCACCAAGTCTAAATGGTTTAAATAAAATCACAAAAATACCACTTACCACATTGCTTAGCGCTTGTTGTGATGCCAGACCAATAGCCAAGGCAAAAATACCCGCACCTGCCAGCATAGAACTGGCTACTGCCCGTAGAGAATCCACTCTATAAATTGCTAAACCAAATCCAACCAAATAGATCAACGCTGAAATAATGTATCTCAAAAACTTATAATTGGTGGGATCATTATTCATTTCCAGGGTAGACTTTTTAATAAACCTTGAGAACACTTTATTAAAAATAGATGCAAGAATAAAGGTAAGGATTAGTATTGCTACGAATATTACAATCACTTCAAAATGGGATAAAATTTGTTCTTTCATATTATGATTTTATTTATTTTTAAAAACTAACTTTTTGAGAATTTAATATTTGTTGCATTTTATCGGCAAAAACTTGGAGGTCATCCGCCTCTGTCAAAGTACCATCCGACACTCTTTCGTCATATTTTTTTAAGGATTGTAACAATTCATTTACAGGTTCTTTTTCTGCTCCATTTAAACTATGGATTACTCTAGCTAATAAATCAATTGCTTTAGTCACATAATATGCTCCATCCTCTGGAGATTCATTAATAGCAATTGCAATAGCGAGATAATCCTTTGTCAAATTCAACCCAATTACAGCGAACGAAGAACTTGTTTGATTAAGATTTAGTTTTTTTTCATTTTCAAGATTTTTCTTTAGATCCTTGATAGCACTTATCGTTGCTTGCAAGTGTTTACTGTCCTCTTTTCCTAAATCCTCTCCTTCTCCCTCTAAATATTCTGCTGAAAGTCCTAATAATTCCGCAGCTGAAGAGTAATCTCTTTCTTCAAATTTATTCCAAGATTCAAGTAGATTGAAATCTGCGCCACCTATATCATCCTGCACATTTATATCCAAGATTTCTTCTTCTGTGAAGTCCTCATTTTTTCCAATTTCATATTCTTCCTCATTGTCCTCATCCTCATTGTCTTCCTCCTCATTATCTTTTTCCTCAGATATCTCTTCCTCATTATCCTCTTCCATAAATTTGTTATCTACCTCCTCCTTTTTTTCTTTAGTATTCTTTTTCTCAGTTGTCCCGCATGATTGTCCCATTAAAAGGAGAATACTGAAAAATGTTAGAATAATAATGATATACTTTTTTTTCATGATTTAAATTATTAGTAGGTTTGAGGAAAATTTATTTACGATAAGACCAGGGTAATGACTATAATCCATTTTTTGGTCACAAGGGGTAGTTTTTTGTTTCTAAATGAATTCATTTGGTCAATTATAAATAGTTATTGAGTTATTGGTTCTCAAGTTATTTCCAAAATGGTACTTCTATAAATTGTAAGACTAATAACTCATTAACCAATAACTTAATAACCAAATGAAATCATCTAGAACCAGTTTTTTTTAAATGAGTGACCAAAAATTCTATTTCAGTCTTCTAGTTTTATTAAATGACTTGGCGCATAGCCAACCTCATTTCTTATTTCTATTTATTAAATAAAGTTACTAAAATCATATAATGAATATTCTTATTGTTACTTTTTTTGTTTTGTTATCAGGTGCGTTTAGTGGATTGACGCTTGGGTTTTTTTCCCTCAATTTAACCTCTCTCGAACGAAAAGCCAAACTGGGAGACATGCGTGCTATGAAAATTTACCCAGTTAGAAAAAATGGGAATTTATTGTTATGCACCTTACTTCTAGGAAATGTAGCAGTCAATTCTGCCATGGCAATATTCTTGGGCGAGTTAGCAACGGGGGTAGTTGCAGGGTTAGTTTCTACGGGATTGATTGTCGTATTTGGAGAAATTATTCCGCAAGCAGTTTTCTCAAGATTTGCTTTGACTCTTGGTGCCAATACGGTTTGGTTGGTTCGGGTTTTTATTTTTATCTTCTATCCAATTGCCTTTCCATTATCTTGGTTATTGGATAAAGCACTTGGTTCGGAGTTGGCCACAATTTGGAGTAAACGAGAGATCGAAGAAATTATCAAGCATCATGAAGATGCTGATGAAAGTGAAATTGATGAAGACGAGGAACGTATTATGTTGGGCGCCTTAGCTTTTTCTGACCGAACTGCAGAAATGATTATGACTCCTAAAAGCGTGGTATTTATGTTGGAAGAAGAGACTGAAATTACTTTGGATTTGATACTGAAAATAAAGGATAGTGGATTTACCAGATTCCCCGTATATCAAAATCAAAATAGAGATAATATCATTGGAGTGCTTTTAGTCAAAGACTTATTGGGGCTTGATTTGACCCAAAAACTAATCATCAAGGATTTTGTCAAGGATGTATTATTATTTGTCAAAGAAAATATATTACTAGATAATTTGCTCAATCATTTTATCAAAGAGAAAAAACATTTAGCTGCTATTTTTAATGAGTTTGGGGCTTTTCAAGGGGTAGTTTCATTAGAAGATATCATCGAAGAAATTCTAAAAGTAGAAATCCTTGATGAGGCCGATAAAACAAAAGACATGCAAGTTTTAGCCAGGAATTTGATTAATAAAAAATTGCTGGAGGAATAACAGAAGCCCTTCTTGGTCATGCCAAGAAGGGCTTCTTATTTTATTTGAGAATGCTTAAATTCATCTCATTATTTATACCACGTATTTCTTTTTTCCTTCAAATTGAGTAGTGAAGATATATGATTCCTTCAAAATTAAAACTGGAATATCCATTCTTCTAGCGACTTTACTTGCTGTACTAGGTTCCATGAATCTGAATTTAAAATTCCTTTTGTGAGATAACATGACCAATAGATCCATATCTTCTTCATTGGATAAAAACATAATCAATTCTTCTAATTTCCCAGCAGACATATCAAAGTTGATTAACTCACCATATTTTTTGTTTTGCTTAAAAAGCGTTTTAATGGTTTCAAGTTGAAATTCCATCAATTCTAAGTTCTCATCACTTTCTAAAATATGTAAAGCCTTCAGAGTGGTTTTAGTCGCCTTACACCATTTCAACAATTTCATAATTACCGATAATTCTTTGAACTCAAAATTAAAGGTATACGTCATGTTTTTTATTTTCTCAAACTTATTGGTGTCTGGAATCAATAAAACAGGAATATCTACTCGGCTAATCAAATCCATTGCGACACTCGAAAAATAAGCTTCCACCGCAGTTGGGTGAGCTCGCATTCCCATCACAACCAAATCAATTTTTTCTTCCGCAATGATACTTTCAATAGCATTGACAGGAAATCCAATTTGAACGGTGTAAGAAATTTTGACAGATTGGTAGGTTGGAGGTTGGTTTTCCTCAACGAATTTTATCATCTTATCCATCATTGCACTTCCTATTTCATTCCAATCTTTGGTTCCTGAGCGATCGGCTTCAGAAATTCCAAGCGCATGCATGACGACCAGAGTTGCCTTGAATTTTTTGGCCCAGTCCAAGGCGTAATTAAAATTGTGGATGGCATTGTCAGAAAATGCTAAAGGGAAGAGAATCTTTTTCATTGATTTGATTTGTTTTTTTATTTGAAAATCGAGAGGAAGACTGAATATAGTATTTTGGTCACTTGATAAAAAGGAACCATAACACTTACATTTGAATAGGCTCTGAACTGAATTCTGTTTAGGAGAATGATTTACATATACATAAGGATTCTATTTTTTTTAAAGGTATAAAAAAGGTCGCCTCAGAAAAAAATCTGAAGGCGACCTGATTTTATGTATTATTGTTTCACTAATTTTTCAGCACCGATTATTTTACCTTCGGAAAAAACTTGTAAAAAGTATATCCCTAGTGGCAAATTATTGACTTCCATAGTTTGTTGTTGTTTACCAATTTCAGCAACTTTTTCTAGTAATTGTTTACCGATAAGGTCGGTGATTCGAAACACCATCCCACCAGTTGCAGGCTGTGATAATTCGATCATGACATTTCCTATTGTAGGATTTGGAAAAATACGGATATGGTTTTTTGAAAAAATATCTTTTACACCTACGGTTGTTCCGTTGATGCATACATTATCAAGTATCGCTAAATGTCGAGTTGGCATTCCACCTTGATTTTCACCAAGAGTGTTGGTTACGAATATGGCAGGTCTTACCAATACGCCATTGCTGCCGCATGGTTCGAGTGTTTCCCAATCGCTAAGGTTGAAAGGAATCTGAATTTCTACCCAATCATTCGAATCAAGTGGTAACAAGTCAGTCATCCTTGCTAAGGTATAGCAACTCGCATCTGTACATCCATTTAAAGAAAAATTATTACCTTGAAAAAATTGGATAGAAAGCTTACTACCTGGGGGTCTTCTACCAGTCATGATAGGTACACCAGGTATAGGATCTCCATACAATCGCAGGGAAACCATACCCGTATCTTTTTCCAAGCAAATGGGTTCCATTGTACTGAGTACATCCGAATGATCGTAATTCCCAGTAAGCATCATAGTCCAATCATTAAATGAACCGAGAGCTTGACCTTCCAGCACTTGAGGTTCACCATAGAGGGAATTCCATCCATCGGTGGCTCCGCCTGAATTTAATCCACCAGCTACAGCACCTTCACTAAATCTTGGATTAGCGACAAGAGAAATATCGCAATCTGCCCATGGTGAACAAGTGAGGTTTACGGTTTGTGATTTTACAAAAGTTTCGCAAAGTGAGCCATCAGGTTTCAGTCGAGTGACAACCATATAAACGGTGTAGGAGCCGGAACTTCCAAAGTTATTACAAAAAGTTTGAGTTCCTGTACTGTTTCCTATGGCAGGATTATTAGGATTTCCGATATGCCATGAGACGCTTTCACAATCACTTAAAGCAATGGGTGAAAAACAAGCCTTGCAGGAATTATTATAAAGTGCTTGCGCAAAACCTTTGTCAACCGCATTACTTAATGCTTGAATATCTTCCGGTTCGCAAGGGCAAAGGTTTGGGCAATTCACCTCGAATTGGATAACGCAAGGGCATTCATCTCCTCCACAATTTCCAGTTAAGGTCAAGGTATATAATCCTGATTGGGTAAAATAATTAGGCAATAAATTGATACCCCAATAAGGATCATTGTCCCAAAAACTGCCATTTTGGGAGGCGCCAGGCCCTGTCAGATTCCATTGAATTAAATGTTCGATGGGGCAAGTATCCCCTTCGCATTGAAAAAGTCCTGTTAGACTATAACCAAAGCCGGCATTTGGACATCCCAAGGAAATAGGATCTCCTCCGCAGGTCATTTGTTGACTTGGTGCTCCGTAATCAAATCTAATAAACATATCAGTAAAGCCTCCACAAAGACAAGAATCACACACCACCGTGATCGTATCGCTAATTTTTTTTTCAAAACAAATAAATCCATTATCGTCTAGTTCGATGGCCAAATAGGAAATGATATAAGTACCACTACCAGCGTAAACATTCATCGCCATACTTCCAGGAGGAAATGGGCCTTGCGAAATTTGAGATGGAGTCGTTCCCCAATCGATATATTCGAGGTAGTCACAATCAG
>CAYGRM010000070.1:18928-21811 GCA_964352225.1 uncultured Saprospiraceae bacterium
TAGTCACAATCAGGAATGTTGCCGATATTGATGATTGCCTTGCAAGAGTCATTATCTACGGAGATCGTAATTTCATTTTCTAAATTTTGGCAAAAATCATCAAAATCGGTACAGCAATTATTGCATAAAACCAGTACCTCCTCACAATGCTGATATATCCAACAAATCGTTCCATTAGGATCCACTTCTTGAATGGTATAACAAACATTATAAGTTCCTTGTGCAGCATAGGTATGCCATACTGGAACATTATTTCCATAGGGTCCTTCAATATTCGAATCTCCCCAGTTATAAATGATTTCCATGCAAGAATCTAAACCAGTTGCTTCGAAATGTAGCATACAATTGCCTAGTGTGCCATTAGTTTGGACATTGGCTGCAGTAGTTACAAAAGCTAAAGAATCAGCACAACAAGGAGTGTTGTCGCAAACTTCTGCTTCTTGCCAGACAACTGGAAAATCCATTAGGTTAACTCCTATGGGAATAGCCACCGAGTCACTAGTTGGGAATATTGGTCCATCAGGTAGAGGATTGGCGGTTGTTAAAGAAACAATTTCAGAAGAAACAAAACAGTTGTCCATTTCCAAATTACTAATAGCAAGGAAGGCGTCATAATTTCCAAACCCATTTGGAAGGACTCCTCCGTTAGTAAAGGCCATTTCATTAGTAGCTGGCATGTGCCACAAAGAACCAAAGGTGGAAATAGTACTCGCATCATAATATTTGACCCAACTCACCGCTTGCCCATCATCTTGCATTTTAATGACCACATTGGTGTTCAATCCATTAATAACTATGGTTCCTGTTATGTAAAGAAATCCTGCTCCACCGTCCCAAACTTGATTAACATGAGTCAGTTGAGGTATGACCTTATCCCATTGGAGCAAAAGGTCTGTATCAAATTTCATAATATGGACTGAACTAGCAGTAATATTGATATATTCATACCCAACAGCAAAAATCATATTACCGGTCAAATTTTTAGCTACGTCCCAGAAGTTCATTTTCGCTATTTGAACGCCTCCAATGGTATTTCCTTGATTATCTAATTTGTAAATAAGTCCTTTTCCAAAAGCTCCTCCTTCTGATCTTCCTGCAAGCAGAATGTCTCCATTGGATAAAGTTTCCAAATCGGAATAAAACTCATCAGGTCCAGAAGTATGTATTATTTTTTTAGAATTTATGGCCCCGGCAGCATTCATTTGAATTAAGACCACATCTTTGTTGGGCTGAGTGCTAGTGTTAGTTTGAGTTCCTATAACATAGTAAGGATAGAAATTTACATTAGCTACTGGGTTTTTTACCACTCGGGTAAAAAAATCCAATTTGGGTTCGCTGTACCTTTTTAACCATAAATAGTCACAGCCTGTCCCTCCTCCAGTAGTAGTCACTAATCCCATCAAACTATTGCCAGTAGAATCGGCAATAGAGGCTCTGCCGACTACTAGTAATTGTCCAGGGTTAGTAAGAATAGCATCATTCCATATTGATATGATATCGAGTACAATATTGCAAATAAGAGTTCCTTGATTGTCTAAGCGACTCACAACGGCTACTTGTGTGTCACTCGATAATCCAGTCCAGCCAATGGCATAATAATGGGAGCCATCTTTTATGATTTTAGTGTAAACATTGTTCGATGAGTCTCCATAGATTTTTTGGAAGGTTTGGGTATTACCTTCATTAGAAAGTAACAGTAATAATAAACAAAAACCGTAGAAACAAAGATTGGTTTGAAAAACCGAGGAAGGAAAATTAGGGGATGTTTTCATTTTATTGATTTTTATGATAATTGAAAATAATTCAAAACGTGTTGATAGATTTTTCAAAAACTCAAATACAATAATTAATTGAAATCTTGTGCTTTAGAGAGCGAGCCAGTCTTTTAACTAATGAGGGAGAGATAATGTAAGAATGTTGATTTAATCTAATTTTGAAAATTCTTATTTAGGTAAAAAATGATTTTCAAATTTGATGTACTTGGTACAATGTACAACTCTAATTCTGAATAAATTTCGATTATTTATCCGAAAAGTATAAATGATTTCTTTTTCAGTTGGATGCAGCCATAATTAAACTAAAAAAGGCTATCCAATCTTTCAACTGGATAGCCTTTATTTCATTAGTCTTGCGTAATTCTTTCCAAATACTTACCTATCTAATCCGATAGCTAAATTTATCTTTGCACTCACTCCAATAAATGGGCGAACATAAACTGTTTTGGTAAAATCTAAATTAGTTTCATCCGTAGCTTTCAGTCCTTCCAACAGAGTCGCGCCTGCATTAAACCGAACAAACTGAAATAATTTATAATCTAATCCTAAATATATTGGACGACCAAAAACTGGCCCAGTAACTACTTTTTTATTTTCATCTTCAAAGTTGTTGACAAATGCACCTAAAGTAATAGAGGAATTACTCAAAATCTTAGGAGCAAAAGTCGTGTTGCCTAATGGGAAGGAGAGTCCTAAATAAGGTGAATTTCCATAAGTTAGATTATCACTCACTTTACCTGAAAGATAAACACCTCCGTAACCAAAATTAACCGCAAATGAACTTTGCTTACCTTCTGTTTCATAGTTATCTACATACCGACTATCGGCAATAACTGACCAGTCGCCAGCAGTAATATCAGCAGTTTCTTTGGAAACCAATTCTTTGAGTTCATTAATCAAATTTTGACGCATTTCCGTTTTGGCTGTTTTTTCAATTGATTTGCGTTCTGCTTTGGTTTCAGCTGTTGCTTTTTCTACTTTGATGCTGGTGGATTTGATTTGTTTTAACTTCATAGCCACCAATTCTGAAAAACCTGTGTATGGAATTTGAACCGAATTGCGATAATACATCATATCTTTTTGCACCATTTCATCCATAGCTTTAACC
>CAYGRM010000071.1:0-1095 GCA_964352225.1 uncultured Saprospiraceae bacterium
AATTTGCTTTTTGATTTTAACTTCAAAATAATCATCTCTTGCTTTATCTTTCGCTTTTCGAAAAATTTTGATTGGTGAAATTTCAAGTAGATCTGATGAAATGGACTCAAAAATAGCTAAATACTTTTTATGAATTAAAATGTAATCGTTACCGATTAGTAAATCCAAAAATCGTCCATTTTTGATAATTTGGAAATTTCGTTTCTCTGTTCGCCAAAGATTTAAAGAAGAGCCATTTTTATTCTTAACATAAAATGTTTTTATCATTTTTCTTTAAAATTTAACCAAGCCTTTATACCTTTTTTATATCCTCATTTTCCAAAATCGTTTTCTCTATCCCATTCAAACCTGCTTTCAACATTGACTTTGCTAATTGCTCAGAAGTAATCACAGACGAAGGTATAATTTTATTTCTATGCCAAAATATAAATAAAAAAAAGATGCTCCTAAATTTTAGAAACACCTTTTACATTTATTTTGAATGAATTTTTCACTAAACAATTTCCAAAGGCATAGATCGTAATCGTTGCCCAGTCAATCTGAAAACTGCATTCGCAATCGCTGCTGCAATTGGTCCCAAAGGAGGTTCTCCAACTGCCCCCGGCTGTTCTGCATTTTCCAAAATCACCACATCAATTTCTTTTGGAGCATCACGCATCAAGGCCATTTGATACGGCCCATAAATAGTCGGAGTCAATTCATTGTCTTTAACTTCCATTTTTTCAAACATAGCTGCACTCATTCCCATGATGATACTTCCTTCGCATTGTGCTCTAATCTGATCTGGATTGACAGCAACACCTGGGTCAATCGAACAGGTGACTTTATGAACTTTGATTTCTTTATCTTCAACTGAAACTTCCACGACGTGAGCACAAGGGGTATTGGCATCGACAGAACAAGCAAATCCCATCGCTCGACCGTTCGGTAATTTTCCATCTTTCCAACCTGCTTTGTCACGAGCTGCTTCGATTGATTTTTTAAGTCGGGTTCCTCTTTCATCATCCCCAATTTGATCCAGTCGAAATTGGATAGGATCTTTTCCAGACTTAATTGCCAATTCATCCATGAAACTTTCGATAGCAAATGTATTTG
>CAYGRM010000071.1:1105-16067 GCA_964352225.1 uncultured Saprospiraceae bacterium
ACCCTAAACTTCTCCACCAACTAGTCGCAAACGGTAATTGAACCTTCCATGAAATAGCTCGATAATTTGGAATTTTAGAATAATTAATCATTCCTCCTCGCCATGCTCCGATGTCAGCTCCTAAAATCGCTTCTGATCCTGGAGGCATCATGGGTGAACCAAAAGCAACTGCTCCACTCGACACATTGTGCTCCATGGACTCAATCATTCCATCGCTATTTAATTTTGCTTTGAGTACATGATGAGTGGGTGGACGGAAAGTATCATTTTGAAATTCTTCTTTTCGATCAAAAAAACATTTGACTGGTTTGCCAACTGCTTTTGACATAAGTGCTGCTTGGATTCCATTTGGAGTATGTAGTCTTCTTCCAAATCCTCCTCCTAAAAATGTAGGAATGATATTAACGTCTTCAGCTTCAAAACCTAATCTTTTAGCAATTTCACTTCGAGTAATATTTACTACCTGAGTCGAAATCATGATCGTAGCTTTTCCATCGGCGACATGTGCAACTGCTCCATTTGGTTCGATTTGAGCATGAGCTCCAATTGGACTGTGATATTCTGAAGTAATGGTATCAGCTCCATCAAAATTTGGACTACCCTCTTTTTGGATCGTGTAGGCTGTTCCTTTTCCAACTTTTATAATTTCTTCGATATCTGAATTTTGCCACTCTTTGTTGATTTTCCATTCTGCTTTGATGGCTTTTTTAGCATTACGAGCTTCAGTAATTGAGGTGGCTACAACTCCTACAAAATCTTTTTCTTTAATAATTTTTACTACTCCAGGCATTTTCTCTGCAACTGAAGTATCAGCACTTACATAAGTAGCATCAATCTGCGAAGGACGAACCACATCACCATATAACATATCAGGCATGGAAGCATCCATTCCAAAAATTGGAGTTCCCATCACTTTATCTTTTAAATCAACACGAGGGATAGGTTTTCCAATAAATTTATATTCAGATGCATCTTTAAGTTTTGGCGTTTTAGGAATTTTCCATTCCGTAACATTTTTTACAATATCACCATAGGAAACAGACTTGCCTCCACCTGAAACTACACCATTCACTACACTTAAAGTGTTGGCTTCGATACTTAATTGCTTGGCAGCTTCTTGCAAGAGCATTTCTCTCATCGTCGCAGCCAATTCTCTGAGCGGTTGCCAAAGACTTGAAATCGAAGTACTTCCACCTGTAGCAAATTGATCCATGTTTCCGCTATTAGTTGGCGCATGCTTGACCTTCATTTGGGAAATATCCACGCCCAATTCGTCCGCTGCAATTTGAGCCAAACCAGTAAAGGTTCCTTGCCCCATTTCTACTTTTGGACTCAACAACGTCACTTGATTATCAGCAGTAATTTCAAACCAAACTTTTGGATCATCAGTAGCTCCTTGATATGGAGCTTCGACTGTATTCGCAAAACTAGCCAATCCTCTTCTCCATAATGGTCGAGTCAAATAGGTTGCTCCCATTACTACCCCTACTCCAATGGAAGAGCGAATTAAGAATTTTCTTCTTGAAAACTTCTTTTTCTTTTTAGGTTCTGTATTTTCAGAATTACTCATTATTCTTTTATTTTGATTCTTTGACAAATCCCGTATTTTTAAGTCAAGTTAAAATTGAAAACAACACTTCCGGTGGTCGCTTTTGTTTCCAATTTTAACTTGACCACGGAATTTATCAAAGAAATTAGTTTTTTAAAGGTTAGCAGATTTAATTTTAGCAGCTCGATGAATCGCTTTTCGCATACGATAATAGGTACCACATCGGCAGACATTGACAATATTATTATCAATATCTTCATCGGTTGGATTTGGATTGACTTCTAGCAAAGCTGCTGTTGCCATCATAAAACCTGGTTGGCAATAACCACATTGCGGGACAATTTCTTCCATCCATGCTTGTTGCACGGGATGTAAATTCTCGCCATCTGAAAGACCTTCGATAGTGGTGATGTTTTTACCTTCTGCTAATTTTGCAGGATAGGAACAAGACCGCACTTGCATCCCTTCCACATGAATCGTACAAGCTCCACAAGCTGCTTTTCCACAACCGAATTTTGTACCTTTTAAATCTAAAACATCACGGATGACCCAAAGCAATGGCGTATTGCCATCAGTCTCAACTGTCTGAGGAGCCCCGTTTATATTGAATGAAATTTTCATAAAAAGATTATTTTAGTGATGAGTTATAAGTGATGAGCGATGAGTGAAAATAACAAATAATGAGTTTTTTACAATGCATATAGTACTCATCACTATTTTTTATTTTTCAGGGATGACTGCTCCGTTTTCTGCCCATTGTTTTACCGCTGCAATGTATTCGTCTTTTGGGACAGGAGGTTTCTCTCTTGGATTTCCTTCGTTGTCCACCCCGGGATTCCATGCCCATAAAACTAATTCATGCTCCGTCAAATGTTCAACAACATGCTCTAAATCTCTACCTCCATTAATTTCTGGATTCATCATCGAACGAGCAATTTCGACTCGACTTAATCCTTCCCAAAACATTTTTTTAGGAGCTAGCGACCACTCTGGAGCTCCTGGAACTCCAGCTATATCATTATTTTCTTCATGATGGCAGGTATTACAATTAAATGCAGGTGCTCCAAAATTGGATACCCCTCTTTGTACATTAAAATTATGAACGTGACTGTCTTCGCCTTGAAGTGGTCGGTCACCTGCTGGATGACAATTGACACAACGCTTATGGGTGAGCACTTGCATCATTTTATCAAATCCTTCGAGAGACTTTTCTCGATCAGTTACTTCACTTTCTGCTTTTTCTTCTAACTCACTTTCAGAAAAATTATCTGAAGAAAAATTAAAAGAAAAACCAATGCTGATAGTCATAATGAAAAGCATAATGGTAAGATAAAATAGGTTGGCTCGTTTCATATTCGATAGGGGTTTTAGAATTTTAGGTTGAATTTAAGGAATTATTTTCAAATATAAACTTAAAAGAGTAAATCTTAGTTGTCCATTTCTTTCAAAAAAACTTGTCTAAAAACGTCATAACATATTACTTAAATTCTCTTGGAGGCTTCCCAAATTCTTTTTTAAACGTACGACTAAAATGAGCAAGGTCTTCAAATCCCAGTTCCAAGTAAAAATCAGAAGGTCTCCTTGCTGTGGTCAATAATAGTTTCTTGGCTTCTTGTAATCTTCTTTTTAAAATCCAACGATGAGGCGTCTCATTGAAGATAGATTTAAATTCTCGATTAAATGAAGAAAGACTTCTGCCTGTAGTTTCTGCAATGACTTTTAGAGAAATATTAACCATATAATTAAATTCCATAAATTCTCTCAAATCAGCTTTTGCATACGTAGCTAATTGGGTGAAAATGGAGTAGTATTCAGGATGATATTTTAAAATACCCAAAATAGCTTCTTTCGTTTTAAGTCGTACCAAGTTCTTATCAATATCCTCATTATCAGCCAGATAGGAAGTAATCGTATCGAATAGCCCCGTTAAAATTTTATTTTTTGGCAGGAAAATCACATTGCCACTTGAGGATGGATGAGATTGATCAAAGTTAAACTCCTCGAGTGCTTCTCTGATAAATTTATCTTGCAAAATGAAGGCATAAACCACAGCATATTCTTCATTCTTATTCCATGATTTGAATACTGAACCTTTAGTATGTTTTCGAAGTAAACAAAATTGATTTTTGGATATGGTGTGTAATTCATTATCAATCCTGATGTGTTGTTTCCCTTTTTTCACATAAAAAAGAATACTCGTGGGAAAGTAAATAGGATGTTCTTCCTCACTTCGAGCTTCGATAGAAGCAGCTATTTGCACTCCTTCACATTCTAGAATTTTAAATTTATTTTCCATAAAAGCATTAGTTTTATTTACTCAAATTTATGGAAAATACTTTTTATGAACTTGCCTATTTATTTCAATTAATATATTTTTTCAGAATCTTATTGTTGACGATTTGGAAAATCGCTCTACATCATCTCTTTACATGCTCGATACAAATCCTTCCAATCTTTTCTCTCCTTCACCACCGTCTCCAAGTACTCTTGCCAAATCACTTTATCTTGAACAGGATCTTTCACTATGGCACCAGTCACACCTGCAGCCAAATCATTTGCCTTCAACGTTCCATCTCCAAAATGTGCGGCCAATGCTTGCCCACTATTAATTACAGAAATTGCTTCGGCTGTCGAAAGTGTCGCACTTGGTGATTTTAACTTAGTTCGTCCATCTTCGGTTTTTCCACTTCGCAATTCTCGGAAGATGGTAACCAATCTTTGAATCTCTTGAATAGGAGCAGCCGAGGCAGGAAGTTCAAGTGACTGTCCAATTTTATCTACCCGAGTTTTCACAATATTCACCTCTTCTTCCATCGTACTTGGCAAAGGCATCACAACTGTATTGAATCGACGACGCAAGGCACTTGATAATTCATTCACTCCTTTATCTCGATCATTCGCAGTTGCGATCAAATTAAAACCTCGCTGCGCCTGCACCTCTGTATTCAATTCGGGAACAGGTAATATTTTTTCAGACAAAATCGTAATCAAAGTATCTTGAACGTCCGATGGAATTCTAGTCAACTCTTCCAATCTTGCAATCTTACCATCTTGCATTGCTCTCATCATGGGGCTTGCCATCATGGCATCTTCCGATGGGCCTTTGGATAAAAGTTGTGCGTAATTCCATTGGTAACGAAGGGCATCTTCATTCATTCCTGCGGTACCTTGAACCAATAATTTGGAGTCGCCTGAAATGGCTGCCGCCAAATGTTCAGACACCCAGGTCTTTGCCGTACCGGGAATTCCAATGAGTAATAATGCTCGGTCGGTCGCCAAAGTTGCGACAGCTACTTCAATCAATCTTCGGTTTCCAAAATATTTAGGTTCGATTTCAGTTCCATCCTCCATCGTTCCGCCGAGCAAATAATTGACGACTGCCCAAGGGGAAAGGTTCCAATTGGTTGGGCGAGGTTTGTCGTCGATTTTGGCTAGAGCTTTGAGTTCAGCTGCATAGGCATCCTCAGCATGAGGGCGGAGCGTTTGGGTTTTATTTTTCATGAAATTTGATTCTTTTCTTTTGAAGACTAAAGATGCAAAGATAAAAAATGAACTGTGAATTAATTTCTTATTCCCTCAAAAAGGCATTTTTTCCCTCGATTATATGGTACGATTTTCCATGTGGTATATATTAAAATTCACCAAAATATGATTAGGCTAAATACAGTTTTAGATACTCAAGATTCAGAAGAACTCGAGTTGGATCAACTTCTTCGAATGGCTAAAACTGCCACTTCTCCTACCAATGCTTACCATTATGTCACCAAGGCATACGAGTACGCTTGCCTCCAAAAGGATAAGAAACAAGTTGTTCTCGTGGAGTTAATATTGATAGATGTTTTGATAAAAAATGGTGCCTACCTTGATGCGTTAAATAAAAACATTCATGTATTAGAATTTTTCCAAAAAGAAAAAATGGCTGAGCAGGAGGCTACCGGTTGGAGATATATGGCCATTATTCAAAGTTTTTTGGGCAATCATTCTAAGCAATTAGAATACAATAAAAGGTGCCTATCCATTTTAGAAAACCTAGATCAACCATTAGAAAAATTACAAATCTTAAATAATCTTGGCGATGCCTATTTTAATTTAGGATTATTTGACAAAGCAAAAGAAGTTTTTGAAAAAAATCTTAATGATCCAAATGCAGATACTTTGATAAAAGTAGTTTCCACTAAAAACATAGGAAAAGTCTATTTCAGAAAAAGAGATTTTGAAAAAGCAAAAGCTATTTTCCATAAAGTTTCGGTTTTGGCTGATGAACATGAAATGAAAATTTTTTCATTGGCAAGTGATCATTTTTTAGGGAGGATATATCTTGAAACAAAGAATTATCCACTTGCCTTTGAGTATCTTGAAAGAGCTACTTTCACTTTTGAAAAAATCGGATACCCACAAAAGGAGTATCAATGTGTATTAGAAGATTTCTTGAAAGTTTTGCTTGTTTTAGGAAAAAATGAAAAGGCAACTTATTATTTCAATAAATATATGGAAGTCAGTCAAGAAATTTCTCAAAAAATTAAAGATCAGTCCATCAGGAATATTCAGTTTAAATTAGAGATCAATGAAATAGAACAAAAAAGAATTGCCCTTGAGGAACAAAATAAACACCTAAAAGAAGCCAATGAAAAAATTAAATCACAACAAGAAGCACTACAAGCTGCCAATCAAGAATTGACGCATTTCGCATACATGGTTTCTCATGACATCAAACAGCCGGTGCGAACAATTAATAATTTTTCAAAATTATTAGCACGTGAAGTCAAAGATCATTTGACCAAAGATGCCATAGAGTTTATTGATATCATCGATGCCTCCACCAAAAGAATTACTGCCTTCGTAGAAGATATTTTAAAGTATGCGACGGCGACTGAATCTAATATTGAACTGGAAAAAGTCGATTGTAATGAAGTTTTAAATCAGATAAAATCGAATTTAGAATTTCAATTAAAAGAATCGGAAGGAAAATTGGTATTTGAAAATTTGCCAAGTTTGGAAGCTCATCGATCTTTGATGCTTCAGGTTTTTCAAAATATAATTTCGAATGGTTTAAAGTTTAGAAGAGAAGGAGTTTCACCTATTGTTCAAGTGAGTGGCAAAGAAACGGAAGTGGAATATTATTTTGAAATTTCAGATAATGGCATTGGTATCAAGGAAGAAAATAAAGCAAGTGTTTTTAAAATATTTAAACAGCTGAATAATCAAGCTGAATTTGAAGGATCGGGAATCGGTTTAAATACTGTTTTAAAAATCTTGAAAAAATATCATGGTTCGATTGATTTAGAATCGACTTTTGGAGAGGGGACTACTTTTAAAATTACGATTCCGAAAGTTATTGCTAAAAATTAATTTTAACTCTCCAACTCCACATTCACATCTCGTCGAAACTTCATCACTCGCAAGAAGGTATCTATCTCTTTTCCCCAATTGGTCCAGTAGCTTTCATCGTTGGCCCAACTTCTATTTAATATTTCGAAAAGTTCAGTTTCACTTCCATAGGCGGCTCGATCAAGTATGTTGCGATAATGAATCATGTTCCATCCATAATTGATATTTTGAGAAATAAGGTGTCGTAGATTTTTCATCAAAAGTAGCGTTAAGTTTTTGTCCCAATTACTTTCGTTGAGTTGAAGTAAATGAACAAGTGGTTCGCTATTCTCCAAAATCTTTTTAAAATCTTTTAATTCTTGAATAGCAAATTGATTAAACAAATGCTCCGGCAACTTTCCTAACAATACTTTTACATCCAATCCTTCCCAGCGATTTTTGTCGTGATTTTTAAAATGAAAATCGGCGATGGCTTCCATCCAATTTTCATCTTGATGCCGAACGGCGGCGGCAATCGAAGCTTGTACTAGTAATTCTGCCCATTCACTTCGCACAAATATTTCTAAAACATCTTTTGCGTTTATACCAAAAATATTTTCCCAATTCGAAGGAGGAACGATGACAAACATTTGGGCAAAGTAACTTGCTTTGAGTCCGCCTTTTGACCATTGCTTTCGAGGGTCAATTCCGTCGCGAAGCATTTCGTCATCGCAAGTTTCGGGAAGTTCGATTTCGAGTTTGTCTTTTTTGAGGGTTCGACTTTTGAGATTGATACAATTTTGGAGACGTTCCCACATTCGTTTTTGGAGTTCTGAGCCTTCTATTTTTTCTAATAAAAGTGCTGCGGTTTTTCGGAGGTCTTTTCTTTTTTCATCTAGGCATTTTTCTAAAAAAGGTTCGTCAGCGAGGGAAAGGTTGTGTTCCAACATTTTTAAATATTCTACTCGATGCTGCCAGTCATCTTCTTCCCAAGTGGATTCGATATTCTCTAAAGCTTCGTCGGGTTGGATTTTTCGCAAGTGATGAAGCAAAGCAATTCGTTCATCTTTGGTGCCATCTTCCCATGCCACTTGGCTACTTTTTCTTCCATCTCGGGAGACAAGTCCAATTAAGAAATGCCAATCTTCATTTTGTTCGATGAGCCAATTGCCTCTTTCACCGATGGCGTTTTTTAGTTTTTGCCAGAGACTTTGGTCGACTCTACATTTTTCTAAAAGTTCGGGAAGGAGTTCGGGCGGAAGTGATTTTTTATTAAAAATTAATTGTTCAATAAAGTTGTCTAAAGCTGGTGAAAATGTTCCGTTGAGAATCATCGCTAAGTGATCAGAAGATTTTTTATTACATATTTTTGAGGAATCTTTTTGAGCTGGAAATGGAATTTCGCTTTCCCATTTTTGGGGTTGAAAACCTGCTTTTCGCATCAGGGCGTAGAGTGTTGCACCTTCTAACAAAACATTTGCAGGCGTTGCTTCGATGTCAACACCAAGCTTTTTCAAGTCTTCCAAAGTAGATTCAGAGAGCTCAGAACGGTCGGTGCCGATGAGGGCGGTTTTGATGAGATTTTTCCAAATCATTGAATAATATACATTTTGGTGTAAAGATATATTTTTTAGGAAAAGGAAAATATTAAACTTAAAAGCCTTTTTACTTTTTCCTATAAAAAACGGTGACACGGTTTTAATCGTGCCACCGTAGTTTGAGCGAGGGGTAGCTCTATTTTTTTATTTTCAAAAAAGTCGCTATGCTCCTTTTTTGGCTGCCGACTTCCATACTTATTAAAAAAAGTCAGCAGCTACGTTTACATTTTAATGAATTGAATAACTTTTTTAAATTCACCATGCTGCAAGTACACTATATAAGTTCCAGTTGGATATTTTGAAATATCTATGGTGAAACTGTGGTTTCCTGCATAGGTATAAAATTCTCTTCGATGTAATTCTGATCCTTTTGTGTCCATGACAAAAACTTGAAGGTTGTTGTCGGTGGGAGTTTGGAAATCTACCGTAATAATATCGTCTGCTGGGTTAGGAAAAACTTTGGCTATTAAACTTTCTTGATGATAAGAAGATTGAGATTGTTCGGGTGTTTCATTGACAAAATCATTATTTATATCAATTAAGTTTGAAGTAGTACAACCCATAATTTCAACTTCTGCAATGGCCAAATATGCTGTTCCTGATAACTGAACTCGAACATATTGTCCTGTTCGAATTATGCTTAATTCAGTTGGTAATCCTGCTTCACCTTCTACAAAATAACTATCTACTCCTGTTTGATTGATGGTTGCATCTAATCCTTGAGAAGAAAAAGGAACATCAGAAACGAAGACATAAAAATCTGCAAATTTATCTGTACAACAATCTGTTCTATTCCATAATTTAATATCATCGATATTGTGAACATCTCCTAAATCAATTTCCCACCATGCATTTGCAACCCAATCTGTTAGTGTAACTGATTGAGTATTCCAGAAATTTCCATCGGTGTTTCCGTCTATTGCTCGGTCGGCTTCTGCACCTAATTGAGTTCCTGATTGGGTGGCGGTTTTTCCAATTCCAATATTTGTTGCATTGGTACAAAGTGCTGGTGGTGGAGTTGTTACGTCAAAACTTTGATCAACATCTGGAGCAGGATTAAATGTACTATTTCCAGCTTGGCTTGCTCGAACGACTACTGTTCCTTCCGTCCCGTCTAGAGTAACTGTGCTTCCAGAAACTGTCGCTGGGCCAGATACAATTGAATAACTTACTGGTAATCCAGAAGTTGCTGTAGCTGTCAAATCAAATGCAGGATCAGTTGTATATTTATCATCTAAAGGATCGAAAGTAATCGTCTGATCAATAGGTCCTCCGCCCGTGTCCACACATCCAATGACCTCAACTTCGGCAATGGCAAGGAAAGCAGTTCCGACTAATTGTACTCGAACATATCTTCCTGTTCGACTTATGTTTATGGTAGTTGGATATTCCGCCGAACCACTTTGCAAATAACTACTCACGCCTGCTTGATTGAGTGTCGTATTGATATTTTGCGAAGCGAAAGGAACATCAGAAACGAAAACATAATAATTGGCAAATAATCCTTCACAGCAATCTGTTCTATTCCAAAGATTAATTGTTTCGATAGTGGCAGGAACTTGAAGGTCAACTTCCCACCATGCATTAGGTGTCCAATTTGTTAGAGTGACAGAATTTCCATTCCAGAAATTTCCATTGGTATCTCCATCAACAGCTCTTGATGCCTCTGCTCCAACTTGAGTCCCTGATTGGGTAGCTGGTTTTCCTTCAGCCAGGTTTGAAGTCGAAGTACATGCGCCAACTTGTGGTTCAGTAACTTCAAAACTTTGATCGACATCTTGCGCTGGATTGAATTGAGAATTCCCTGCTTGACTTGCTCGCACAACTACAGTTCCTTCTGTCCCATCTAATGTAATTGTATTGTTAAAAATTGTCGCTGGGCCTGAAACAATTGCAAAACTCACAGGCAAACCTGATGTCGCAGTTGCAGTAATATCAAATGGTGCATCCATAGTTAATTTATCTGGGATCGCATCAAATGAAATCGTTTGATCAAGTGGAGTTCCTCCATTATCAATACATCCAATAATTTCAACTTCAGCAATGGCAAGGTAAGCTGTTCCTGTTAATTGAACTCGAACATATCGCCCTGAAGCATTGATCGCTTGAACTGTTGGCAAACCTGCTGTGCCTGAAACTAAATAACTCACTACTCCTGATTGATTTAAAGTAGTGTTCAAATCAGTCGAAGTAAAAGGTGCTGGAGAAACGAAAATGTAAAAATCTGAAAATAGGTTTTCACAACAATCTGTTCTGTTCCAAAGGTTAATTTCATCTATTTGAGATTGATTTTGCAAATCAACTTCCCACCAGGCATTACCAACCCAATCGGTCAAGGTAACTGTATTTCCTCCCCAGAAATTTCCGTTGGTATCTCCATCAACTGCTCGTGAAGCTTCTGCTCCAAGTTGTGTTCCTGATTGAGTAGCTGGTTTTCCTAAGGCTAAATTTGAGGTCGTTGTACAACCTGTTTGTGGTGCTTCTTCGATGATGGTTAAAACTTGATTTGTCGAGGGACTCATCACTTCGTTAACAATTCCAGAAGGCCAATTGACTACAACTTTTGTAATTTGCGAAGCGGAACCAATTCCAAAATGCTGGAGGAAAGAATTATGAATTCCGTAACCTTCGCCTGATCGAACTTCTCGAATTTGCACGCCCCAACTTCCATGCAATTCCACTCTTGCTCCAATTCCATTGAGGTTACTAACTGTTCCTTCGAGATCAATTTGAAGCCAATTATTGGAATTTCCTTGATTCATGAAAAGTTGATCGTCGATTGTACTTGGCGAAGTAAAGAGGTTGGCGTAACCTGCATAGATATCTAAAAACCCATCACTATTTAAATCTCCGATGGCCAAAGATTCTATCCAATTGGAGGTAAATGGATTTGCGATTTCTGTAAAAGTTCCATCTCCATCATTTTTAAACATACGATGCTCCGTTCCTGTCACCACTAAGTCTACAAAACCATCATTATCAAAATCTCGGAAGATTCCTTGGATGCCAAACAAGTTCATATTTTGATCTAAACCACTTCCTGTCGTTACATCTGAAAAAGTTCCATCGCCATTATTTACAAATAATAAACTTGGTGAATAATGATTCAACATGAAGGCATCCATGTCTCCATCATTATCAATATCGGCAAAATCAGTACTCCACGTTTGGTCACCGATTTTCAAACCAGCAGCTTCTGCAACTTCCGTAAATGTATTGTTTCCATCGTTTTGGAAAAGTTGGTTTATTCGTCTTGGATCAGTTGGGTCATTCACTCCACCTCGACATTTGGAAATGTATAAATCCAAATCTCCATCGTTATCGTAGTCCGTCCAAATACTGGCGTAATTTCCAGAATTATCACTTGACGGAACTGTGATGGTTGGAATCAAATTATTATTTAAAGTGAAATTTCCGCTTCCATCATTTTCCCATTTTCGAGATTCTGCATCATCATGACAAGCAAAAATATCAACCGCTCCATCATTATTAATATCTACGAAATTAGATCCTTGAATAAAAATATTTGAACTAGGTAAAGTAGATCCATTGTAATCACTACCTGTTCCATTCGCTTTAAATAATTTAATATTATCGTAAGCTCCACCTGTGAGGATATCGTTGTAACCATTTTCGTCAGCATCTCCAATACACAAACTCCATTGATTGGAAGAACTGACACTTCCAAAATTACTATTGGAAAAAGCTGCGTTCGGAGCATTTTGATATTCCACATTTAAAATCTTTGCATCGTCCAATCGAATAATATCATCTTTGTTATCTCCATTCATATCTGCAATTCCAATCGCTACACCACTATGCACATCTGTATTGGTCAGCAAAGAAGTTTGGTCAGAAAAATCAACAAAAGTTACTGGTGGAACTCCACCATCCCAAGGCAAAAGATAACGTTGGGGAATTGGTCGCTCTAAAGTATTATCAGGTAATCGCCAACCTACTGCAAGGTTATCTCCACCTGTTTGTTCTTTCATCAATGCTTCCACATAATATCTTTGACCTGCAACTAATGAAACTGTCGCAGACTGTTGTTCTGAAAATTTATCCCACTCTCGCGAAGCAGTCCATCCTGGAACATTTGCAATTAAAACTTTATTTGCCTCCGTATTATCTGTACTCACCCAAAGCTCTCCATTGTCATCACTCGCCATCCAAAAAGTATAATCTCCAGAAACTGCTGGGCATAAATATCCTCGCAGTCGAGTTCCGTAATTATCTAAAACATCAGTTGGTGTTTCGAAAATATACATTTCATCTTCCGTATTCGGAGTAGTTGTCAAAGGAATATCTGCCACCGCAGTTCCAGTCACACCTGTCCAAACTTCTCGACTGATTGATCCCAATCCTGGACAATCTCCACTTAAAATATTTACTTGAAAATATTGATCGGCTGCTTCCGCTGGAGCATAAGTTGCATTTCCACCTTGAATAGCACGTAACCAAACTTCACCAGGCTCGCCATTCAACGAAACGGTATTTCCTGAAACTGTAGCTGGACCTTCAACAACGTGAAAGATAATTGGCAATCCAGAATTGGTCGTTGCTGTTAAATCAAAATCTGCATCAGTTGTCAATTTATCAGAAACTGCATCGAAGGAAATCGTCTGAGTCGTACCACCACAATCTGGATAAATATCTTTTTGAGAAATAGAAAACAAACCCGCTGGATCAGTCACAATTAATTTTACTCGATAAAAATAAGTTGCTCCATCACAGCCAATTGGTGAAAGTTCAGTAGTTGTAGAAGCATTGTTATCAGGTGCTTCTTGATGATAGTGATTATTGTGATGTAACTCCGTAAACCATTGGTAAGTCAATGATGAATTAGAATGTTCTGTATCATTGACAACCGCATTTAACGAGATCATTTCTCCATTGGCATGATCAAAAGTATTCTTACTATCAATACTCGTAGAAACAATATTTGGAGGAGTATTATTTAAAGAAATGTCCATCGTTTTTTGATCAGACAAAGTACCATCAGAAACAGTTAAGGTTACTGTGAATGACGTTGGATTTGAATTCGCACTTGTAAATTCATGAATTGGATTAATACTATTACTCGTATTTCCATCTCCAAAATCCCAAGTGTAAGTCAACTCATCTCCATCTGGATCGAATGATTGACTTCCTTTAAATTCTACGATCAAAGGACTTGCCCCATAATTTACATTTGCACTCAGATTAGCAACTGGCAATAGATTATTATTTCCAGTATAAGTGATTTGACGAACGGCATTGGCTACTGGATTTGAATTCCCCTGTGCTCCTGCGATGTAGAAAACACCATCGGTAAATTGACTAGCTGCCACAAAAACAATGGCATTCGCTCCTGTTTTAAAAATCTTCGTTTCCGTTGGATTATCGTTGGCATCAAATCTAAAATTCATAATCCAATCTCCACCATAGTCCGCATGAAAATAAGTATTTTGATATCCTACTGGAAAATCAGTTCCACCATACCATGTTCCTCCCATCGAACAGTTTCCAGAAACATTATCACCGGGCAATTCCGATGAACCTATATTATAAATCACTCCATCAATACTTCCTCGACCAACTCCACCTCGCCAATCTAATTTAGCCAATTCATGAGTGGAAGGTTCATAACTCGAATTATTATAGCCAGGCTGATTAGTCATTCCTTCAAATTTTGGCCAACCAAAATTCAAGCCTGGTTCATCGACCACATTCAATTCTTCTCGAGTTCCCCATCCCACATCACCTACATAAAAAACCCCAGGATCTCCATCAGTTGGATTATGACTTCCCGTTCCTGGTTTTAAAGTAAATCGACATGGGTTTCGCAAACCTCTCGCCCAAACTTTTGATCTTCTTGAATTCGGATTGTTTGCTTGATAATATGGATTACTTGGAATTCCCGCTCCAGTTTGAGGATCTATTCTTAAAATTTTTCCAGCATAATTATTTAAAATTTGAGATCGGTAAGCTCCTACATTATGAGCTGAAGAAATAATTCCATCGTCGATTGCTTGCTGATAATATGTCTCCGATGCAGAACCTTGATCCACAGAACTATAACTTGCCCCATCCCCAAAACTCGCCATCAATGTTCCATCTGTTCCAAAAACTAAATGCCCCGTCCCATGCGATTGATGTAAGTTTGGAAAACCATTTGTTGCATTGGTTCCCAACAAAACTTGTCGACTCGAATAATCTACCGTTGTATATCCAGTAGATGCTTCCGCCTTGTAGCGTGTAATTCGACCAATGGTTGCATCAAAATATTCGTTTGTATTTGGATCATAATTACTTGTTCCAAAATTCATCAAATGATGACGATCAACAATGTAGAGCAAATAAATATTTCCATTCGACAAAAAATCTGGATCCAGCGCAACCCCCAACATTCCGAAATCTCGCCAATTTCCAACTTCTTCACTAATATCTAAAAGTGGTGTCGAAGACTTTACGCCATTTTCCACAATCCAAATTTTCCCTTGCTTTTCCCAAACGTACATTCGTCCGT